>NZ_JBFBDY010000078.1:0-20988 GCF_040683475.1 Kitasatospora sp. NPDC093558
GCCGGCGTCGGCGGGTACGAGGGCGCGCTCGCGCACGACGCGACGGCGGAGAAGCTCGCCACCGTCCGCGGCTACCTGCGGGCGCTCGCCGACCTGCACGGGCGGCTCGCCCGCGCCTATCCCGACGACGCGCCGCCGATCGTCTCGGCCGGCGGCAGTGCCTACTTCGACCTGGTGGTCGAGGAGTTGGCCGCGCTGCCGGACGCCTTCACTCTGCTGCGTTCAGGCGCCTACCTCGCGCATGACGACGGCTTCTACCGCGGCATCTCGCCGCTCGTCCGGGGCGCCGGGGACACACCGTTCCGCGGTGCGCTGCACGGCTGGGCACGCGTCGTCTCCCGGCCCGAACCCCAACTCGCCCTGCTGGACGCCGGAAAGCGCGACCTGCCCTTCGACGAGGGCCTGCCGGAGCCGCAACTCGTACGGGGCGGCGCCGAGTTGACCGGCACGTCGGCGCGGATCACCGCGCTCAACGACCAGCATGCCTTCCTCCGGGACGCCGGCGACCTCGCGCCCGTCGGCGCGGTGCTGCGCCTCGGCGTCTCGCACCCCTGCACCGCCTTCGACAAGTGGACCGCGATCCCCGTGCTGGACTCCGCGGACGCGGCCGAACCCAAGGTCACCGGGCTGGTCAGGACGTTCTTCTGATGAGCCGGGGCGAGGGCGGGGATCCCGGCGCGGCGGTCGTCTTCCGGGGCGCGACCGTCGTCGACGGCACCGGCGCCGAGCGCTACCGGGCGGACGTCCGGATCGCCGGCGGTCTGATCACCGACATCGGGGCCGGGCCGGCCGGCGGGCGCACCGTGGACGCCGACGGCCTCGTCCTCGCCCCCGGCTTCATCGACATGCACGCCCACTCCGACCTCGCCCTGCTGCTCGAACCCGAGCACCCGGCCAAGGTCACCCAGGGCGTCACCTGCGAGGTCCTCGGTCAGGACGGACTCTCCTACGCCCCGGTGGACGACCGCACCCTGCCCGCGCTGCGCCGCCAACTCGCGGGCTGGAACGGCGATCCGGCGGACCTGGACTGGGACTGGCGCGACGTCGGCGGCTACCTGGACCGCCTCGACCGCACCGGCGTCGCCGTCAACGCCTGCTACCTCGTCCCGCACGGCTCGCTGCGCGCGCTCGCCATGGGCTGGTCCGACCGCCGTCCGACACCGTCCGAACTCGACCGGATGCGCCAGGAGTTGGCGCGCGGACTGCTGGCCGGCGCGGTCGGCATGTCCAGCGGCCTGAGCTACACGCCCGGGATGTACGCGGACACCGCCGAGCTGGTCGACCTGTGCACGGTCGTCGCGGCCTACGGCGGCTTCCACGCGCCGCACCAACGCTCCTACGGTGCCGGGGCGTTGGAGGGGTACGCCGAGATGGTGGAGATCTCGCGGCGGAGCGGCTGCGGGCTGCACCTGACCCACGCGACGATGAACTTCGGCGTCAACGCGGGCCGGGCCGGCGAGCTGCTGGACCTCGTCGACGCGGCGCTCGCCGACGGCGTGGACCTCACCCTGGACAGCTATCCGTACCTGCCGGGATCCACCACCCTGGCTGCCCTGCTGCCGAGTTGGGCCACCGAGGGCGGCCCGGCCGCGACGCTCGCCCGGCTCGCCGACCCGGCGGCGTGCGAGCGGATCCGGCACGCGGTGGAGGAGACGGGCAGCGACGGCTGCCACGGCGTGGTCGCGGACTGGGCGACGATCCAGGTCTCGGGCGTCCGTACGGCCGGACTGGCGGGCGCGATCGGCCGGACGGTCGCCGAACTCGCCGTCGAGCGGGGATGCGGCGGCGCGGACGTCTTCCTCGACCTGCTGCGGCGCGACGAGTTGGGCACCACGGTCCTCCAGCACGTCGGCCACGAGGAGAACGTCCGGGCGATCATGCGCCACCCCGCGCACACCGTGGGCAGCGACGGGCTGCTCGTCGGCGGCCGTCCGCACCCCCGGGCCTGGGGCACGTTCCCGCGCTATCTCGGCCACTACAGCCGGGAGTTGGGCGTGCTCACACTGGAGGAGACGGTGGCCCGGATGACCGGGCGGCCCGCCGCCCGGCTCGGGCTGCACCGGCGCGGCCGGATCGCCCCCGGGTACCACGCGGACCTGGTGCTCTTCGACCCCGAACGGGTCCGCGACGCCGCCACCTTCGAACGGCCCCGGATGCCCGCCGAGGGCATCGAGCACGTCTGCGTCAACGGCGCCGCCGTCGTCCGGCAGGGTCGCACCACGGGCGCCAGGCCCGGGCGCGCCCTGCGCCGCACCGACCGAGGAACCCGAGCCCTGTGACCTCCCCAGTGAATTCCCCAGTGACTTCCGCTGTGACTTCCCCCGCGACCTCCTTCGCGGCCCTTCGGGACGACCGGGTCGTCGCCGTGGTTCGCGCTCCGTGGATCCCGGACGCCGCCGCGCTGTGCGCCGCGCTCGCCGAGGGCGGCATCACCTGGATCGAATTCACGTACACCACACCGGATGTGACGGTGTGTCTGGCCGATGCTTCGGCCGCTTCGGCGGCCGGGTGGCGGGTCGGCGTCGGGTCGGTGCTGACCGCCGAGCAGGCCGAGCGCGGGGTCGCGGCCGGGGCGTCGTTCCTCGTCACCCCCGGCTGTCGGCCCGAGGTGGCCGCCGCCGCGCACGCCGCCGGGGTGCCGGTGGTGCTCGGCGCGCTCACCCCGACCGAGGTCGCGCACGCCGTCGACCTGGGCGCGGCGGCCGTCAAGATCTTCCCGGCGAAGGCGTTCGGCCCCGGCTACTTCAAGGACCTGCGCGGCCCGTACCCGGACGTCCCGCTGGTCGCCTCCGGCGGGGTCAACGCGGGCAACGCCGCCGCGTTCCTCGCCCACGGCGCGCTCGCGGTCTGCGCGGGCACGGACGTGGTGCCGCCGGACGCCGTCGCGGCGGGGGAATGGGCGGAGATCACGCGCCGGGCCCGGGCGTTCACGGAGGCGTGCGGGCGCTGAGGGGACGGCGGTCGGGGGCCGCGCTGGGCGGGGGCCGTCGGCGGTGCCCGGCGGTGCACTGTCGGGGTGGGCGGGATTGCGCGAGAATCGGGGGATCCGGCCCCCGGACCCGGCAGGAGGACCCAGCCCATGACCTCGACCCGCCCCGGCCCCGACTGGCTGGCCGACGCCGTCCTCTACCAGATCTACCCGCAGACCTTCGCCGACTCCGACGGCGACGGCATCGGCGACTTCGGCGGCATCGCCGAGCACCTGGACCACCTGTCCTGGCTCGGTGTCGACACGGTCTGGCTCAACCCCTGCTTCGCCTCGCCGTTCCGCGACGCCGGCTACGACATCACCGACTACCTCGCCCCCGCCCCGCGCTACGGGTCCACCGAGGACCTGGCCGCCCTGGTCGAGGCCGCCCGCCGCAAGGGCATCCGGATCCTGTTCGACCTCGTCGCCGGCCACACCTCCGACCGCCACCCCTGGTTCCTGGCCGCCGCCGAGGACCCGGCCGACCACCGCTACATCTGGTCCGACCGCCAGGTGGACGGCTTCGTCGCCTCGCCCGGCAGCCGGTCCGGCTTCTACCGGCCGAATTTCTTCGACTGTCAGCCCGCCCTCAACTTCGGCTACGCGCGCCCGAGTTCCGACGAGCCCTGGCGCCAGCCGGTGGACGCGGACGGACCGCGGGCCAACCGCGCGGCGCTGCGCGACATCATGTCCCACTGGCTCGGCCTCGGCGTCTCCGGCTTCCGCGTCGACATGGCCTACTCGCTCGTCAAGGACGACCCGGACAAGACCGAGACCGCGAAGCTCTGGACCGGGCTGCGCGACTGGCTCGACCGCACCCACCCGCGGGCCGCCCTGCTCGCCGAGTGGGGCGACCCGGCCGCCGCCCTCTCGGCCGGCTTCCACGCCGACTTCTTCCTCCACTTCGGCGGCGTGGACCGCGGCCTCCCGCTGCGCTCCCTGTGGAACAACAACGGCGGTACGGTCGAGGAGTTCTGGCACCAGGACGCGTGCTACTTCGAGGCCGAGGGCCGCGGCACGCCGCAGGTGTTCCTCGACGCGTGGCGCTCCGCCGCCGAACTCACCGAGGACAGCGGCCACATCGTGCTGCCCACCGCCAACCACGACTTCTCCCGCCTCGCCGCCGGACCGCGCTCCGCCGCCGAACTGCCCGCCGCCTTCGCGTTCCTGCTCACCTGGCCCACCCTGCCGGCGATCTACTACGGCGACGAGATCGGCATGCGGTACGTGCCGGGCCTGCCCGACACCGAGGGCAGTGTGCTCGGCCCGCGCTACAACCGGGCCGGTTCGCGCACCCCGATGCAGTGGGCGCCCGGCCCGACCGCCGGCTTCTCCGCCGCCGCGCCCGAGCGCCTCTACCTGCCCGTCGACCCCGACCCGCACCGGCCGGACGTCCTGACCCAGCGCGCCGACCCGACCTCGCTGCTGCACACTGTCCGGCGCCTGATCGCGCTGCGGCGGGCGCACCCGGTGCTGGGTGCGTCGGGTGGGGTGGAGGTGCTGAGCGCCGGGTACCCGCTGGTGTACACGCGGTCGGGGCGGTACCTGGTGGCCGTCAACCCGCGGCGGGAGCCGGGGACGGTGCCGCTGGCGGCGGCCGTGCGGGCGCTGGACGTCCGGTCGGTGGACGTTCGGGCGTTGGACGCGCAGGGTGTGCGGGTCGTGGACGGGGAACTGCGGGCGGACGGGTTCGGGTACGGGGTGTTCGAGCTGGTGTGAGCCGGGGTGGTAGGGGCGAGGAGGGTCCACTTCCGATCGGTGCGGGATGGTTGTAAGCTACATCCATCGATTGATGGTTGCATTTACCACCTTTAATTGGTTGTATTTGCCACCCATGTAGCGCAGGTCACCGCAACACCGGAGGACGGTACGAACGCCATGAGCAGCACACCCCGGAACCCCGCCGCAGCGCCCACCCTGGGGCACTCGCTCAAGCACCTCGCCGTCCACCTGATCACCCCGCTGCTGATGTGCCTCGGCATGGCGCTCGCCTACCAGGGCGCCTTCCACCAGCCCGAACCGCACCACCTCAAGGTCGCCGTCGTCGGCACCACCCCGCAGGCACAGGGCCTCGCGCAGGCGATCCGGGCCAAGGCCGGGGACGCCCTCGACGTCCGCACGCTGCCCGACCGCGCCGCCGCCGAGCAGCAGCTCAAGGACCGCGACCTGGTCGGCGCGTTCGTGCCGGACGCCCGCAGCCCCGAGCTGATCGTCGCCAAGGGCAACTCGGACACCTCGGTCGTCGCCGCCACGGCGGTGTTCACCACCGTCACCGACAAGCAGGGCGTGCCGCTGCACGTCACCGACCTCACGACGCCCGCGAAGGGCGACCCGACCGGCCAGGGCCTGTTCTTCCTCCTGGTCGCGCTGAGCATCGGCTCGTACGCGAGCGTCGCCGCGATCGGCGCGGCGGGCGCCGCGCTGCGCCTGCGGATCCGGGCGCTCGTCGGTCTCGCCGTCTCGCTCGTGGTGAGCGTGATCGGAATCGTCACCGCGGGCCCGGTCTTCCACGTGGTCGACCACGACGTGGCGGCGGTCTGGGCGCTCGGCTGGCTCTACTCGGCCGGTGTGGTCTTCATCGGGATCGGTCTGCACACCTTCCTGAAGAGGTGGACCACGCTGACGATGATGGTCCTCTTCGTGATGCTCAACTTCACGACCTCCGGCGGCATCTACCGCCCCGAGCTGCAGAACGGCTTCTTCGGCACCCTGCACGGCTTCTGGACCGGCGCCGGCTTCATGGAGGGTGCGCGCAGCATCCTCTACTTCGACGGCGGGGCCGGCCTCGGCGGGCACGTCCTGACCCTCGTGGCGTGGCTCCTGCTCGGCGGAGCGGCCATGGTGGCCGCGGCGGTGTACGAGCGGCGCGGGCGCCGGTCGGTCGCAGGGGCGCTGCTTGAGGCGCAGACGGCGCAGACGGCGGAGACGGCAGCGGCGGAGGCCGAGGCTGCGGAGGAGGAGATGGAGGAGGCGGTCGGGGTCTGACCGCCTGCGGACGCGGGTCTTCCGGTCGTGCATGATGACGGGATGAAAAGTAGCGAACAGCGCTTCCACGTCATCGTGCTGTCCAACTTCGCTAAGGGCTTTGACAAGTACGCGTTCGCTTACGGCAAGGCGGGCATTCCGGAGAGCACCTTTCCCGACCGGTTCCACCTGCTGACCCGTGCGGAGTTGGGCATCGGCATCGGCAAGGCGCGCCGCCTGCTGGACCGGCTGGCCATCCCCGGCGACCGGCTGCTGGTGCTGGAAACCGCGGTGGACCCCCGCGAGTTGCGGCCCAACGTGTCGACCGGCCTCGGCATGGAACTGCACGAGAACCGCATCCGGTTGTCGGCCGTCCACGAACTCGACCAGGAAGGCGACGAGTTCACGCTGCGGCCGACGACCGTCGAGGACGCGATGGCCGCCTCCCTCGGCCTGGACGGATCGGCAGGGCGTCGCTACGCCGACCTGCGACCGCGCTCGGTTTCGGTCCTGCCGGTCGCCTCGGCCTGCCAGGCCCGCTGTTCGTTCTGCTTCTCCGCGGCCTCGATCTCCAGCGACCAGACGCCGGCACGGGTCCCGTGGGACACGGTCGCCCACTGGCTCGAGCGCGCCCGGGCGGCGGGTGCCGAACGTGCCGTGATCACCGGCGGCGGGGAGCCCACCCTCCTGCCGTTCGACCAGCAGCTGCGGCTCGTGTCCGCCTGCTCCGAGGCCTTCCCGAAGGTCGTCCTGATCACCAACGCGCACACCCTGGCGAAGGGCGGGCACGCCGACCGGGCCGGCCGACTGGAGGCCCTGAGCGCCGCGGGCCTGAGCGTGCTGGCGGTCTCCCGGCACCATCAGGACGACGCCGCCAGCGAGCGGCTGATGATGCTGCGCACGCCGGTGAGCGCGGTGGCCGACACCTGGCGCACGGAACGGGACCGCTGGCCGGGGCTGCGGATGAGGCTGATCTGCGTGCTCCAGCACGGCGGCGTGGCCGACGCGACCGGCGTCGCCGACTACCTCTCGTGGGCCGCGGACCTCGGTGTCGAGGAGGTCTGCTTCAAGGAGCTCTACGTCTCCACCAGCACCGAGTCGCTCTACTTCGACCGCGCCGCCAACGTCTGGAGCCGGCAGCACCAGGTTTCGCTGTCCGTCGTCACCGGGTTCGCCGAGCAGCACGGCTTCGCACTGGCGAGCCGCCTGCCCTGGGGCGCACCGGTCTACCACGGCACCTGGAACGGCCGGCCGATGCGGATCGCCGCCTACACCGAGCCCAGCCTGCTCTGGGAACGTACGAGCGGAATCGCCCGCAGCTGGAACGTCCTGGCCGACGGACGCTGCTACGTCTCCCTGGAGGACCGGGCCAGCGAGATCGTGCCGGAAGGTGCACCGGCATGAGGTTCGACGAGTTCCAGGAATTCCGGCAGCGGCAACTCGGTGGCACCCCGTCGCTCCTGGACGCGGCCGAGACCAATGTGTACCGGGCGCTCGCGCCACTGCGACCGAAACCGCCGGCGGAGCCGCGTACGGTGCACCGGTGCGATCTCGCCCGTGCCTGGCTGCGACGGTACGAGCTGCCGGAGGAGTGGTCTCGCCGGGCCATGGTCTCCCGAGGGGTGCGGCACGGGCTCGGTGTGGTGTTCCACTGGCTGCACGCCGTGCGAGCGCGGTTGTGGTTGCCCAGCGACGTGTACCCGGTGTACTTCGAGCTCGCCCGCGCTGCGGGCCTGGAGCCCGCGTCCTACCCGACGCTGCCGGCGCCGGTTCTGCCGGGGGCGGCGGTTGTGTCGGGGGTACCGGCGGATGACAGGCCCGAATACCTGCTGCTCGCCAACCCCAGCAAGCCGCTCGGCCGGTACCTGTCCGATGCCGAGTGCGCCGCGGTGATCTCGTGGTTGCGGGGATCACCACACCGCCGCCTGCTGATCGACAGCGTCTACGACCTGGGAGCCCCGTTCGCGGCCGGCACACGGCGGTTGCTGGACACCGGTCGTGCGGTCCTGCTGCACTCGGTCACCAAGGGATGGCTGTGGCCGCGCACGTTCGGCGTGGTCTTGCTCGGGCCGGAGCCAGCGGAATCGGTGCAAGCGGAATCGGGGCAAGCGGAATTGGCGCAGGCGTTCCGGGCGGATCCGCCGACGCCGGCTCAGCTGCTCCTCGCCGACCGTCTGCTCACCGAGCACGGTGACGTGCCCCAGCAGGTCGTCGACGAACTGGCGGTACGGGCCCAGCGGTTGTTCGACCGGTTGCCGGTCGAGGTGGTCGAGGCGATTCCCATGGCGAGCCGGACCAGTCCCGGCAACTACTTCTTCCCGGTCGGTATCCCGGCGGAGACGCTCCAGCGCGAGTACGGCGTGCTCGCCATGCCGGCCGGCGTGTTCGGGGAGAGCGACTGGTCCGGGTCCATCCTGACCAGCCTCGCCGACGCTTTCGGCCCGACGCCGGAGCTGGGCGTGCGCCCGCCGACGGCTCACGGACCGTCCGTTCGGGGCCTCCTGGAGGACGGCGGGCGGGTGAAGCAGCAGTCGCCGCACACGCCGGCGCCCGGGCCCACGCGGTAGTACAGGCAGCAGCTCCGGCGCCGGAACGCCGTGCCGTGCGGGCCGGTCCGGAGTGTGCCCGTCCCGGCGAGGGGCGGTCGGTCCAGCAGTTCGGCGACCAACGTGCGGGCGGCGTCCGGCGCGTGACCGTCCAGGACGCGCAGCGTGCCGGCGAGGGCGGACGCGGAGTTACCGAGCAGCAGGCGGGCGGAGAGCGGGGCGACGGACCGGACGGCCTCGGCGAGGGGCTCCAACTGGCCGACGATGACGGCGTCGTGGAGCTGCTCGGCGAGTGTGGTGGTGGCGGGGGAGGGCGTGGCCGAACCCTGTGGCGTCCACCGTGGCGTCCACAGGTCGATCGGACCCTGGTCGGGGATGCGCATCCACGCCCCTTCCAGCGACGGCACCGCCCCGAGCAGCACGGCTGCTCCCACTCCCACGGACCAGAAGCGTGCGGCCAGGCCCAGGTGCAGGATCGACGCGGCGACCCGCAGTTCGGCGGTGCCGAGCCGCTGCGCGACGACGTGCACCCGCGCTGCCAGCGGCCCGTCCGGCCTGACCCGCCCGTCCCCGTACAGCTCGTACAGCTCGTGCAGTGGCCGGTAGCCCGGGGGCGGGGTGTCGTCGTCGGCTGAGGCGGCCGTGTCGAGGGCGAAGTACGGGCCCACGGCGGCGAGCCGGCGGAGGTCGGCGGCGGGCGCGGGGTTCACCGGCCTTCCCCTGTGCGGTCGGTGAGCCCCGCGCCCTGGTCGGAGGGCTTGTTGGGTGCGGGGGTGAGTTTGGGGTTGGGTGCGGGGTTGGGCGCGGTGCTGCGGGCGGTCATCGGGCGGGCCTCCGGTGTCGGTCGGGCGGCCCGGTGGGCTCAGCCCCGTACGGTGTAGCCGCCGCTGGTGGTGGGGAGGAACGCTACCGTGCTCTGGCAGTCGGAGATCGACGGGCCGAACACTCCCCAGACCCAGCCGACCCGGCCCGCGTGCCGCCCGTTCGCCTGCACGGTGACCGCCACCTTCGTCCCCACCGGTGTCAGCTTCGGGAACCACGGCGCCTCGCCGCTCGTGATCACGCCGGTCGCGATCGCCTCCTGGCCGCCCACGCCGAGGCACGTGATGTCGCCCGAGAAGTCGGCGACCAGCCGGCCGTCGGTGTGGATGTGGGTGACGTGGAAGTGCCCGTGGGTGGTACGGGGGTCGGTGTTGACGTCGGAGCGGGCGTCCAGCTCGATCCGGACGGCGTCGCCCTCGAACTCGCCGAAGACGGTGCTGGTCAGGACGGTCCCGGCGGCGCCGTGGACGCTGACCGGTCCGAACGGATCGGAGGGTCGGTGGGTGTCGGCGCTCGCGGGCGCGGCGGCGGTGATTGTCGCGGCGAAGAGCGAGAGGGTGGCAGCGGCGGTGGCGAGGCGGCGGTTCATGGCCCGTCCTCCTATGAGGGGTGGTGGTGGCTCTACCGGATGTGTCGGGAACCACTCTGCTCTCGGCGGAGCTGCCGAACCTCCCGCTGGAGAGGGGACTTGGCTCCACCGGGAGGACGAGGGCGGCTCCCCCTGGAGAGCTGCCCGTAGGCTCGGGTGTGTGCGTACCGATCTCCCGTCCGGCGTCGGCCGGTTCCGTCGTGTGGCCGTTTCGCTGACAGGGCTGGTGCTGTTGTTACCCGTCGTGCTGGCGCACCCGGGTGAGCGCGGGGCGGCGCTGCTCGTGGCCCTGGTGGCTGCGGCGGTGGCGGTAATCGCCTTGCTGCCGTGGCCTGTTGGGCGGATCGCACTCGCTGCCGGCGCGGGGGCGGCGGCCGGGCTGTCGCTGCTGTTCGACGCCGGGTTACTCCGGGCCGTACCGGCTGCCCGCGTTCTGGCTGCCGTTCGAGTGGCTCGCGCTGCTCGGGGTGCTGTTCCGGGTCGTCCGGCGGGTGCCAGGACGGTGGGTCGGGGTGGTCGGCGCGGTCGTCGGGCTGGCGGCTGCGGTCGTGCCGCTGCGCTTCACCTTGCGTATGCCGCACGGCAGTTGGCCAGGCTCGCTGATCGCGTTCGTGCTGGCGCTGCTGCCCGCCCTTGGTGTGGCCGGGGCCGCCCTCTACCTGCGCGTCCTGGACGCCCGGCGGGAACGTGCCGTCGCCGGCGCCCGCCGTGAGCAGCGGCTCGAAGTCGCCCGCGGGCTGCACGACTTCGTCGCCCACGAGATCACCGGCATCGTCCTGGAGGCGCAGGCGGGCCAACTCGGGCCGCAGGAAGGGGAGGAGACGGCTGCACTGCTGCGGCGCCTGGAGGAAGCAGGGTTGCGGGCGCTGGACTCCATGGACGAGATGGTCGGCGCGCTGCGCGACCCGCAGTCGGATGAGGCCGTCCGGGAGGCGCGTCGGTACGGGCTGGCGGACCTGCCCGAACTGGTCGAGCGCTTCGGCGGGTCGGGCGGTACGCGCGCCGTCGTTCAGCTGCCGCCGGACGCGGGCGCCCTGCTGTCGGGCGAGGCGGGGGCCACCGCGTACGCCGTCGTGCTGGAGGCGCTGACGAACGTGCGGCGGCATGCGGCGGGTGCGGGGTCGGTGGTGGTTCGGGTGACTGCGGGGGCGGGGGCAGGGACGGGGACGGGGGTCGAGATCGCGGTGACGAACGATGGCGGGGGCGGCGCTGCGCGGCGGGGCCGCAGGTTGCTGCGCCGAGGCCCCGGCGCGGGCGGCACCGGGCTGGCCGGCCTCTCGGCCCGGGCCGCCGCCCACGGGGGGACGCTGACGGCCGGGCCGCACGGCGCGGGCGGATGGCTCGTCGTGTGCGCGCTGCCGGGGCGGTGCGGGGGCGGACGCGGGACGGCGAACAGATGACAGCTGACAGATAACAGATGTTGAAAGTTGTCATCTGTTATCTGTTATTTGTCAGCTGTTCGCCGCCGGCCGCCCGCGGCGTCCGTCAGAGCTCCCGGCCACCGCCGCGGGCGCCGCGCGGGCGGGTGAGGGTGAAGCGGTCGACGGGGACGAGGTCGCCGTACGGGCCGCTGACGGAGTAGTAGGTGACGTTGATGCTGGTGTCGCCGCCGCGCTCGCCCTGGTCGACCTCGAACGCGGCGAAGCCGTACGGGTTGTCGGCGTCGCGGAACGCGGACCACGGCGCGTCCTCGATCACGTACACCGGCGGGCGCTTGCCGGTGGCCGGGTCGACCGCGCCGACGCCGGTGATGACGCGGGCCTTGGCCGGGCTGAAGAACAGGTGGTTGGAGGGGGCCGAGGTGCCGCCGCCCCCGATGACCATGTGGACGGTGCCCTGGGTCGTGTCGATCGTCGCGGTGTCCGTCGCGACCGGGATCGGGGTCCGGGTGTCGGTGGGCTGCTGCCCGCGGATCGGGTGCGAGCGCTCGTAGTGGTGCTCGTGCCCGCAGACGACGAGGTCGACGCCGTACCGGTCGAACAGCGGCACCCAGGACTCGCGGATGCCGAGGTCGGCGCCGTTGAACTTGTCGGCGGTGGAGATCACCACCTGGTGCATGCAGACCACGATCCAGTCGATCTCCGGGTCGGCGTTGGCGGCGGCCAGCTCCCGCTCCAGCCAGCGCTGTTGGGCGCCGCCGGAGTAGCCGTGGACGTAGGAGTTGCCGGCGTCCTGGTAGGCGACGTCGTCGTTGTTGAGGCTGATGACGCGCACCGCGCCCGCCGTGAACGCGTACCAGAGGCCGCGCAGTTCGTCGTCGGCACCGGAGGACGGCAGATCGAAGTAGGCCTGGTAGGCGCCGTAGCCGATCGGGCCGTTGCCCTTCTCGTTCTCGTGGTTGCCGGCCGCCGGCATCCAGGGGCGGTGGCGGGCGGACCGGGAGTTGTTCTCGAACCAGTCGGACCACGTGCGGACGCGGTCGGTGGCCAGGTTGGCGTAGCAGAGGTCGCCGTTGACCAGGTGGAACAGCGGTGCGACGCGCTCGACCCCGGCGGTGGTGTCGCCGGCGGCGAGGCTGCCGAGGTTGTCGTTGGCCCAGCCGTTCGCGGTCTTCTTGCCGAGGGTGGGGGTGCCCTGGTCGCCGAAGCTGGTGAAGGTGAAGGCGGCCCGGCCGCGCGGCGCCGTGCGGACGGTGCCGAGCTCCGGGGTGGCGCCGTCGTGCACGGCCGCGTAGACGTAGTCCGTGTCGGGGCGCAGGCCGCTGAGCCGGGCGTGGTGCACCTGAACCTCGGTGCCGGACTGCGCGTCGCGGTAGGTGGTGGTCGACGCGTCCTCGCTGCGGCCGAAGCCGCCGTGCGAAGTGCCGTACATCACCCGGGGGTTGGAGACGGACGTGGTGGTGTGCCAGGACACCACCACCTCGCCCGAGGCGTCCGAACCGAACTGGAGGTGCAGGCCGGCGACGCGCGGCGCGCCGGAGCGGTCCGGCCGCTCCCACAGCAGTGGGGAGGCGGCGGCCGGCGTCGCCGCGACGCCGGAGAGGGACACGGCGCCGCCGAGCCCGAGGCCGGTGGCACCGGCCAGGAGACCGCGCCTGCTGACGGGGGGACGTCCACTGGATGCGTTCATGCCCGCCAGCCTGACGGTGCGCAGGTGAACCGCGCCGGGTTTCGGACGTGAACACTCCGACGTGAGCACTCCGGCGTGAACGCACCGGCGTGAACGCACCGGCCCGTCCGGGCGGGAGGTCCGCCGTGGGAGACCGCCCGGTGTGACGAGTACGAACGGGGCTCCGGGGGAGCGGGTCATCCGGACGCTGATCGCCGACGATCAGGAGGCGGTCCGGCGCGGGGTGCGGCGGATCCTGGAGGCGCAGCCGGACATCGAGGTCGTGGGAGAGGCGGCGGACGGGGTCGCGGCCGTCGAACTGGCCGCGCAGCTACGGCCGGACGTGGCGCTGGTGGACATCCGGATGCCGCGCATGGACGGCCTGGAGGTGACCCGGCGGCTCGCCGGTTCCGTGCAGGTCGTGGTGCTGACCACCTTCGACCTCGACGAATACGTCTACCCGGCACTGCAGTTCGGCGCGTCCGGGTTCCTGCTGAAGCGCTCGGGGCCGGCGCTGCTCGCCGAGGCGGTGCGGGCGGCGGCCGGGGGCGAGAGTCTGATCAGTCCGGCGGTCACGGTGCGGCTGCTCAAGCACGTGACGGCGCCGCGCCGGGGTGGCGCGAGCGCGGCACCCGTAGCACCGGTAGCGCGCGTAGCACCGGTAGCCCTCGCAGCACCGGTGGCTCCCGTGGCGCCGCTGACCGAGCGCGAGGTGGAGATCGCCGGGCAGGTCGCGGCGGGGCGGACGAACGCGGACATCGCCGCGGAGCTGTTCATCTCGGCCGGGACGGTCAAGACGCACGTCGCCGGCATCCAGCGGAAGCTCGGGGTGCGGAACCGGGTGGGCATCGCGGTGCACGCCTGGGAGATGGGCTACGCGGTGCCCGGCCGGCAGACCTGAAGCCGACATGCGTGAGTGAAAGAGAAAGAGCGGTCCACGGAGCCGAGGGGCTGCTCCGTGGACGCGCGGAACCTGCGAGGCGGAGGGGCCTCCGGACGTCGTGTCCTCCGGCCGTGGTAGTTCGATCGTCGACCGAGGTAGTTAACAGCGGCAGACCCTGATCCGTCTCGATCTGTCGCCACTGCCTCCTGCGGTCGAACTTCCTCGTCTACCTCGCAGGTCCATTTCTCATCATGCGCCTCCCCGGCGCCGTGCACCAGGGTTTTTCCGCCCGAATTCGGACGATTTTCGCAGCCGGTGACCGCTACGACACGGGCCAGCCGTCCACCGTGGTGATCGTGCGCCGGTACGGCCCGTCCGGGCCGGTGCTGCGGTAGTCCTCGGTGCTGCCGCCGGTGCGGACGGTGCGGTCGCCGTCGTGGCGGTGGGCGGTCGGGCGCAGCGTGTGGTCGACGGTGGCGACCGAGGTGACGTGGCCGCCGGTGGCGCCGGTGGTCACACGGTGGTAGCCGAGGTCCATCGAGGTCACCTGGTCGGTGTTGCCGGCCGTGTCGTGGGTGACGCGGTAGGTGACGTCGAGCGGTTCGGACTCGTGGACGGTGGTGGTGCGGTGCGGGCCGCCGCCCCAGGTGGCGGTGGAGCGGGTGAGGTCGGTGCCGTTGTGCAGGGTCACGTCGTTGCCGCCGTCGCGCAGTTGCTGGGCGGAGCGGAAGGTGAGGTCGTCGCGGACCTCGGTGGTGACGCGCCCGTGCGAGGTCTGCACCCAGCCGCGCGTGAGGTCGTGCCGTCCGGCGGTGACCGTCCAGTCGCCGCTGCCGCCGCCGTGGTCGGTGAGCGCGGTGGTGACGGCGGCCTCGGGGGCGACGCGGTACTCGGTGAGCTGCCCGGCGGTGCGGTCGGTGCCGTGGTCGGTGTCGGCGAAGAGGTTGACCTGGCCGGTCCAGACGTCGTTGCTCTGCGCCTCGGCGGCGTTGACGGCGATCCCGACGCTGTGCGGGCGGCCGTCGAGGAGCAGGCCGACGTACGGGGTGAGGTCGAGGCGGTAGGCGGGCAGGCCGAAGGCGAAGATGCTCGGGACGGGCCGCCACAGCAGCGGGTCCCAGCCGCCGGTGTAGATCACCGGGTAGGGCCAGACGGCGCCGGCGACCCGGCCGTCCACGGTGAGCCGCAGTTCGCGGAAGGGGCCCTTGCCGCACGCGCCGAGGCCCGGGTTGGCGCTGACGAAGGCGTCGGGCGCGGAGGCGTAGGCGAACTCCTCGCAGGCGCCGCCGCCGCGGGTGTAGACCTCGGCGGTGAGGCGTTCGAGGTTCTGCGGGAAGGTGAGGTCCCGGGCGGTGGCGGTGGCGGCCTGGGTGAGCGAGAACGGGCCGGTGGTGAGCAGCCGGTCCGCCGTGTGCGGGGCCGGCCACCGGTCGGAGGTGGTGTAGAAGGTGAGGCTCGCCGAGACCTTGTAGACGCCGGTGTAGGTGGCGTCCGTGACGTTGGCGAGGTCGAAGGAGAACGGCTGCGGGCCGCCCGTGAACAGCGGCGTGTAGCGGGTCACGTCGTGCTCGACGTTCCACCGGATCCCGTCCTTGGACGGCTCCGGGGTGGACGACAGCAGCACCTGGACGCCGCCGATCCGCACGCTGAAGATCCGGTCGAACTGCCGCCCGGCGACCTGGCCGTGGAGGTCCAGTACGACCGCGGACCAGGGCCCGGCGCAGTCGGCGGGCGGGGTGAGCGTGGCGTCGTACGGCGTGTCCGGCGGGTTGCCGTAGCCGTTGCGGAACTCGCGCTCGTGCATGACCTCGACGGTGCACGAGTGGGTGTCGGGCCGGGTGAGCGGCTTCTCGGCGGTGTACGGGTCGTGGTAGCCGGAGCCGAAGTCGGCGTGCGCGGGGCCGGCGGCGGTGACGGCCGCGGTGAGGGTCAGGACGGCGGCGCCGAGTAAGCGGGCGGCGCGGCGGAGCAGGGGGCGGACGGCCAAGGGATGTCCTCGGGTCTCGGGTCGGGCGGCCCACGGAGTGGTGCCCGCGGACCGGTGGGACGGTCCGGGTGGTGCTGCGGACCGGTGGGACGGTCCGGCATCCTTCCGGCGGTGGCATGTGACCGTCAAGGTGGTCGTCGGTCGGGCGAGGTGTTCGTCGGCCGGCCGAGGTGGTCGTCGGTCGGGCACGGTGGTCGTTGGCCGTCCGAGGTGGTCGTCGGTCGGCGCATCCGCCCGGTGCCGCACACGTCAGTCCGCCTCCAGCGCCGCCGCCTCCTGCCGGATCAGGTCGCGCAGCGTCGCGAGCCGGGGCCGGCGGTCGTCGAGGCGCCACTGCATCTCCAGCGGCAGGGTGGCCCGGCCCTCCAGGCGGACGGTGGCGACGTCGCCGGTGAGGTGGCCGGTCATCGAGCCGGGCACGAGCGAGAACGCGCGGTTGCGGGCGAGCAGGTAGAGCCGGGAGCCGACGATGCGCGGCGGGCTGACCAGCACGGGCGGGTCGACGCCGTGGTCGGCGCACAGGCCGAGGACGTGGTCGTAGTAGCGCGGGTGCTGCTCGCGCGGCCACAACAGCAATGGCAGGTCGCGCAGTTCGGCGAGCCGGACGCTGTCGCGGCCCGCGAGCGGGTGCTGGTGGCCGAGCGCCACCCGCACCGGCTCGTCGGCGATGCGCTCCAGCCGGTAGCCGGGCACCTCGTCGAGGAAGCGGCCGAGGCCGATGTCGGCGAGTTCGGCGGCGAGGGTGGTGGACACCTGCCCGGTGTCGACGGCGAGTTCGGCCGCCACGAGCGCGGGCAGCTCCTGCTCGGCCCGGCTGATCACGGCCGGCAGAAGCCGGTTCACCACGCTCGGCGAGGCGACGATCCTGGCCGTGCCCAGCCGGGACTCCTCGTGCAGCCGCACCCGGTTCAGCAGCGTCCCGGCCTGTTCGAGCAGCCGGGCGCTCTCGGCGGCCATCACCTCGCCGGCCTCGGTCAGGCTGACCGACCGGCGGCTGCGGTCGAACAGCTCGACGCCGACCGTCCGCTCCAGCCTGGCCACCTCCTGGCTGACCGTCGGCTGCGAGATGTGCAGCCGCTCGGCGGCGCGGCCGAAGTGCAGCGTGTCGGCGACGGCGAGGAAGACCTCGAGCTGACGCAAGGTGAAACCCATAGTTCAAAGCCTATGGGAAAGGGCAGTACTCATTCTGGATCCCGATCCGAGCCGTCCGTACGCTGATCATCACCTTGCCCCGCCGCAGTGGCATGTCACAGAGAGCGTCCACCATGACCGGACTCACCACGCCCGCCCCCGAGGCCACTCCCAGCCCCGAGGCCATCCGCGTCTCCGACGAGGTCGCCCGGGCGGTCGCCGAGGGCACGCCCGTCGTCGCCCTCGAATCGACCATCTTCACCCACGGCCTGCCGCGCCCCCGCAACCTGGCCGTGGCGCTGGAGGCCGAGGAGCGGCTGCGGGAGGCGGGCGTCGTCCCGGCGACCATCGGCGTGTACGCGGGCGTGCCGACGGTGGGCCTGAGCACCGAGCAGATCGCCGAACTGTCCGCCACCGACGGCATCGACAAGGTCAGCCTGCGCGACCTCCCGGTGGTCGCCGCGCTCGGCCGGCACGGCGGCACCACCGTCGCCGCCACCGCCTTCCTCGCCCACCGCGCCGGCGTCCGGGTGTTCTCCACCGGGGGCCTCGGCGGCGTGCACTTCGGGGCGTCCGAGACCTTCGACGAATCGGCCGACATGACCACGCTGGCCGCCACCCCGGTCACCGTCGTCAGCGCCGGTGTGAAGTCGATCCTCGACATCCGGGCCACCCTGGAGCGCTTCGAGACCTTCAACATCCCGGTCATCGGCTACCGCACCACCAAGTACCCCGGCTTCTACGTCACCGACTCCGGCCACGAGATCGCCTTCCGGGTCGACTCGCCCGAGGAGGCCGCCCGCGTCATCGACGCCCGCGACGGCCTCGGCCTCCCGCAGGCCGTCCTGATCGCCAACCCGGTCGACCCCGCCAAGCAGCTCCCGCCGGAGGAACTCGACGGCATCCTCGCCCGCGCCTGGGCCGAGGCCGACCGCCAGGGCGTCAGCGGCAACGCCTCCACGCCGTTCCTGCTCGACTTCATCCAGCGCGACACGCAGGGCCGCAGCCTGGAGGTCAACGTCGAGGTCTACCGCGGCAACGTCCGCCTCGGCGGCGAGATCGCGACCGCGCTCAGCGCTTCGGCGGCGACTGCCGCGCGAAAGGCCTAGGCCGTGCTCGGGGTGCTCGGCGACCTCGTCGAGGACATCGTCGTGTGGGTCGACGGGCCGCTGCGCCACGGCACCGACTCCGCCGCGCAGGTGTTCCGCCGGCGCGGCGGCAGCGCCGCCAACGTCGCGTGCTTCGCGGCGGGGCAGGTCCCGGCCCGCTTCATCGGCTGCGTCGGCGACGACCCGATCGGCGACGGCGTCGTCGCCGAACTGGCCGGCCACGGCGTGGACGTGCGCGTCGAGCGACGCGGCCGGACCGGCAGCATCGTGGTGCTCATCGACCGCGACGGCGAGCGCACCATGCTGCCCGACCGGGGCGCCGCCACGCTGCTGGACCGCGTGCCGGACGCGTGGCTGGCCGGACTGGCCCACCTGCACGTGCCCGCCTACTCCTTCGACGGCGAGCCGGTCGGCCGCACCGCCGTCGACGCGCTCGCCCGGGTGCGGCGGGCGGGCGGCACGACCTCGGTGGACGCCTCCTCGACGGGCATGCTGGAACAGTACGGACGGGAGCGCTTCCTGGGCCTGCTGGCGGAGTTGGCGCCGACCTTCGTGTTCGCCAACCGCTCCGAATCCGCCTACCTCGGGCTGCTGGTCGACGGCGCGATCGGGCCGGAGCGGGCCCGGCTCGCCGCCACCACGGTCGTCACCAAGGCGGGCGCCGAGGCGACCACCGTCGACGTGCCGGGCGAGCCGCTGCTGACGGTTCCGGTGCCGCCGGTGGCCGACGTGCGCGACCTGACCGGCGCGGGGGACGCGTTCGCGGCGGGGTTCCTCGCCGGGTTCCTGGACACGGGCGACCTGCACCTGGCCGCCGGGCTCGGACACCGCAGCGCGGCGCGCGTGCTGGCCTCGCCGGGGGCCTCGTTCGGCGAGCGGTGACGTCCGGTGGGCGGTCCCGGTGCGGCGGGGCCGCCCGCGTCGACTACTTGAGCGCGTCCTTGCGGAGGAAGTGCTTGAGGCGTTGCCACGTCCAGGTGTTGACGACGTCCTCGGCGGTGAGCCACGCGCGCTGCGCCGTCCCGACGCCGAACCGCGGGTAGGCCAGGTGCGGCGTCGCGTGCGCGTCGCTGTCGATGCTGAACAGGACGCCGTGCTTCTTCGCGCGCAGGATGTCCTCGTCGCGCAGGTCGAGGCGCTGCGGTGAACTGTTGATCTCGATCGCCGTCCCGGTGCGCGCGGCGGCCTCGAACACCGCGTCCAGGTCGACGTCGATCGGTCCGCGCCGCCCGATCCTGCGGGTGGTGAGGTGGCCGATGACGTGCACGTACGGGTTCTCGCAGGCGCGGATCAGGCGGCGGGTCTGGGCGGCGCGGTCGAGGCCGAAGTGCGAGTGCACGGAGGCCACGCACACGTCGAAGCCGGCCAGGAACTCGGGCGGCCAGTCGACGCCGCCGTCCGGGCCGATGTTCAGCTCGGTGCCGTGCAGGAGGCGCAACTTCTTGTGACGGTCGGCCAGTTGGCGCAGCTGCTCGCGCTGGGCGAGCATCTTCTCGTCGGTCATCCGCTGCATGACGAGATCGGGCGCGTGGTCGGTGACGGCGTAGTAGGAGTAGCCGCGGGCGGCCGCGGTGTCGATCATCTCCTCCAGTGTGGCCAGCCCGTCGGTCAGGTCGGTGTGCGAGTGGAGGTCGCCGCGCAGGTCCGACTCCTGGACCAGGTCCGGGAGTTCGCCGCGCAGCGCCGCCTCGATCTCGCCCCGGTCCTCGCGCAGCGGCGGCGCGATCCAGGGCAGGCCGAGCGCCGCGTATACCTCGTCCTCGGTCGCCGAGACGACCTTGGTGCCGTCGGCCGTCCTGCCCTTGCCCTTCGTTTTGCCGTCGGCCTCGCCGCCGACCTCGAAGAGGCCGTACTCGGAGAGCTTCAGCCCGGCCCGGACGGCCATCGTGCGCAACTTGATGTTGTGCGCCTTCGAGCCGGTGAAGTACACGAGCGCCGCACCCCAGTCCTCCTCCGGCACCACCCGCAGGTCCACCTGCACGCCCTCGGTGGTGAGCACCGAGGTCTTGGTGGGACCGCTCGCTATCACCTCGGCCACGTACGGGAGTTCGGTGAGCGCGGCCATCAGCGGCGCGGAGTCGGTGGCGGTCGCGAGGACGTCGACGTCGCCGACCGTCTCGCGCATCCGGCGCAGCGAACCCGCGTACGCGCACCGGGTGCAGCCGGGCACCGCGGAGATCGCGGCGACGACTTGCTCGGCGAGCTCGGTCGCGGCGTCCAGCAGGGTGCGCCCGCCGGACTGCCGCATCAACTCGATGCCGTGCAGGATCTTTTCGCCGCTGCGCTCGCCGAAGCCGGCCACGCCGCCGAGCCTGTCGCCGCGGATCGCTTCGGCGAGTTCGTCGACGGACGCGATCCCGAGGTCGCGGTAGAGGGAGAGGGCGCGCTTCGGCCCGACGCTCGGCACGGCCATCATCTCCCGTACGCCGGACGGGATTTCGGCGCGCAGCTGCTCCAGCGCGCCGATCCTGCCGGTCGACAGGTACTCGGCGACCTTCTCAGCGGTGGACTTGCCGACGCCGGGGATCTGCTGGAGGCCCTTGGCGTCCAGGTCGGCGATGTCCTCGGGGTGACCGCCCACCGCGCGCGCGGCCTTCTCGTAGGCGCGGGCCCGGAACGCGTCCCCGCCGGTGATGTTGATCAGGTCGGCGTACTCCTGGAGCAGCTCCCGCACCTGGTCGTTGAGCCGGGGCATGGGGCCAGTCTAGGGCGGGGCCCCGAGCCGGCGCCTGTGCTGCGCGTGTGCTGTGCCGGTGCCTGCCGGTTCCTTTGTCGGCTTCGGTCCGTTGCCGGTCCGTTGCTTGCCACCCGCCGGTCGGGGGGTGTGCGGCCGGCCGCTCGGCGGGGGGATGCGCCCGATTCGCGCCCCCTGGCCGGATTGTCACCCGGGCGGCGGAGGCGCAGGCTGGGCGGGAGGGCCGGGTAAGCGGTCCGCTCCGGG
>NZ_JBFBDY010000079.1:0-20968 GCF_040683475.1 Kitasatospora sp. NPDC093558
GTTGCCATTCCGGCAACAAAACAACCCGGCCCTGCGGCACGTGACGCATGATCGGACCGAGGCCGTCGCTCGGCCGCCCGGACGGCGCCGATCTCCTGCCCGTCCGCAGACCAAGGACCTGGAGGATCGATGCCGTTCGACGCCGCGGAGTTCACGCACCGGCTGGTTCCCTCGCCGGCGGGCCGCATCCATCTGGTCGAGCAGGGCGAGGGCCCCCTGGTGCTGCTCGTGCACGGCTTCCCGGAATCCTGGTACTCCTGGCGCCACCAGCTCCCGGCGCTGGCCGCCGCCGGGTACCGCGCGGTCGCCGTCGACGTCCGCGGCTACGGCCGCTCGTCCAGGCCCAGGGACGTGTCCGCCTACCGCATGCAGGAGCTGGTGGCCGACCAGGCCGCCGTGGTGCACGCCCTGGGGGAAACCTTCGCCGTGATCGTCGGCCACGACTGGGGCGCGACCATCGCCGCGAACTGCGCACTCGCGCGGCCGGACGTCTTCCGGGCGGTCGGCCTGCTGAGCGTGCCGTACGCGCCGCGCGGCGGACCGCGGCCCAGCGAGGTCTTCGAACGGCTCGGCGGGGACGAGGACTTCTACGTCTCCTACTTCCAGCAGCCCGGCCGGGCCGAGGCCGAGATCGAGCCCGACGTGCGCGGCTGGCTCGCGGGCTTCTACGCCGCCTTCTCGGGCGACACCATGCCGGTGCCCGGTGCCCCCGACCCGCACTTCCTCGCCCGGGGCGGCACGCTGCGCGAACGCTTCCCCGCCGGCCCACCGCCCGCCTGGCTCACGGCGGCCGACCTCGACGTCTACACCGGGGAGTTCGAACGGACCGGCATGACTGGGGCACTGAACCGCTACCGGAACATGGACCGGGACTGGGAGGACCTCGCCGCCTTCGACGGCACCCCCATCACCCAGCCGTCCCTGTTCGCCGGCGGCACCCTGGACGCCTCCACGACCTGGCTGAGCGAGGCGATCGCCGCCTTCCCGGCCACCCTGCCCGGGCTGGCCTCCTCCCACCTCCTGGACGGCTGCGGCCACTGGATCCAGCAGGAACGCCCCGCCGAGATCAACGAGATCCTGACCCACTGGCTCGCCTCCCTGCCGGCGTGAACTCCTGGGAGGCGAAGACGGCGGGGCCGGCCGTGGCGTGGGCAAGGCCCCGTGTTCGGGGTCGTTGAACAGGAACGTGAAGCGGTTGATGGTTCGCCGACGAGTGGGCGGCCAGGGACGTGGTTACGGTGGAGGAGGAACGGTCGCACCGTTGCCCCGTGCACGATCCGGGCCCGGCGGAGGTGGATCATGGCGAACGAAACCCAGTACATCGAGGTCGCGGCTCCGGGTGGCGGAACGTTACTCGTCGAGGCCATCGACTTGGACGGCGGCAAGGGCGGCAAAGGCGGCGGGGAGGCGCTCGTCGCGGGCGGACTCCCGGACTTCGACGCGGTCATGGACACCGTGACGAAGCTCGCGAAATCCTTCCAGCACGCGCTGGAGCAGGCGAAGCCGAAGAAGGCGGCCGTCGAGTTCGGCGTCAAGGTGGCCGTCAAGGGTGGGGCGATGACCTCGCTGTTCGTCAACGCGGCCGGCGAGGCGGCGGTCAAGATCACCCTGGAATGGGGCGGCTGACCGCCGGGAGCGCCCGCCGTGGAAGCGCGGTACCGCAGCAAGAGTGACGAGCATCGCGGGGCCCTGCTGGCCGCGACGGTGCGCGTCTCCGCGCGCCGCAGCGACGGAACGGAGCAGAAGACCGGCACGGGCTTCTTCATCACCGACCGGTGGGTGCTGACCGCCGCACACGTCATCCCGCCGGGCACCGAGCCCCACGTGCTCTGGGAGGGCTGGGAGCTCCCCGCCGAGGTGCTCGAACAGAAGCCGGAGAACGTGACGTCCAACTACCAGACCCCCGACGTCGCGCTGCTCGGGGTGGGTGCGGACGGCCGGCCGGTGCCCGAGCACGGCTGCATCGAGCTGTTCGATCTGAAGGAGCCGGACCCCGGCGACGAGCTGTTCGCCTACGGCTGGCCGCTGATCGGGGACGGGCGGCCCATGCAGGACGGCATGGTGATGCAGTACGACAGCACGCGGAAGCCCGAGGGCGGCCCGCTGCTCTTCCTGACCAAGGGCCGCCAGGTGCAGCCGGGCGCCAGCGGGGCCGCGGTCATCCACCTGGACCGCGGCGTCGTGGTCGGCATCATCAAGCTCACCCGCGCCCGCGACTGGGACGGCGGCGCGGTCCTGCTGCCCACCAGGGCCGTCCTCGATGCCTTCCCCGACTACGAGCTCGCGGAGCGGAACCGCGCGGCCACGGAGTCGGTCAACAGCCGCGAGGCGCTGCGCCGGCGGTTCGGCCGCGTCCTCACCCGGATCACGGACGCGCTGGCCGCGGCGAAACCCGAGTGGCGCCAGAGCACGCTGGAGGTGCTGGAAGGCGTGTACCCGCCGGACGTCTCCGCCGAGGAGCTGGCCTTCAAATTCATGGACCTCTCGCTGGAGCAGCTCTGGGACCCGCTCCAGCACCTGGCCCGGATCAGGGCGAAGGACCTTCACCCCCGGCAACTCCTCCATTACACGGCCTGCTGCTCCTGGGTGCGGCAACGGCCGTGGGTCGAACCGCACGGTGCGGCCCTGCTCACCAAGGAGCGCGAAGCCGAGCAGCCGCAGATCGTCCACGTGCCCTGCACGAACCCGCTGACCGGGAAGATGTACGTCGGCCGCGCGGCTTCGCGGCGCGACTGGAAGGTCGTGATCCTCACCGTGCCCGACGGCGAGAGCGACCCCGACGCCGAGAGCGGCCCCGGCGGCACGGAGCTGCCGGCTCGGCTGCTGCACACGATCCGGGCGCAACTGCTCACCAATGTGACCCTCGTCGACACCGGGGACCGGGCTCAGGTGCAGGCGAAGTGGAAGCAGAAGCGCGACCGGGCCCTCGCCAAGGCCTACCAGCTCCTCCTGGTGCTGCCCGAGGGGACGGCCATCCAGGACGAGGGCCTGCTGCGCGGGCTGCGGCAGGAGTTCCCCGGCTGCATGTTCGCGATCTTCGCCCCGAGCCTGGCCGCCGGGCCGAGCGGATTCCCGGACCTGCTGCGCCTTCCCGCCTCGCTGCCGCCCGCGGACGAGGAGTACGCGGCGGACCTGTACGGCGACCTGAAGGACCAGCTCAGGAAGGCGACGTGAACATGACCGGCGAGCAGGACTACCGACGTGTCTTCGATCCGCCGATGCAACCCCCCGCCCCGGCGGCCGGCGAGCCGGCCGGCGAACGGATCGGTGCCCGGGTCGGCGACCGGACCATGGACCAGGTGTACGTCTACGACACGGACATCGTGCTCGCCGTGAACGTCGCGCTGGCGACCGGGCGCCCCCTGCTGGTCCGCGGGCTGCCCGGCACCGGGAAGTCCTCCCTGGCCCCGAACGTCGCCCGGCACCTGGGGCGACGCTTCTACCGCACGACCATCTCCTCCCGCACCCGGGCCAGGGACCTCCTGTGGACCGTCGACGAGGTGGCCCGGCTCTCCGACGCCGCGACCGGGCACGCCGGGCCCCGCCCGCACTACGTGGTGCCGGGTGTCCTCTGGTGGGCCTTCGAGCCGGACTCGGCCCGACGCCGGGGCCTCGGACCCACCGACGGCACCGGGCAGCGCCAGGACGGATCCGGGCCCGGGGCGCCCGCCGAGCTGCCGGATCCCAACGAGGGGACACCCGGCGCCGCCGAGGCCGTCGTCCTGCTGGACGAGATCGACAAGGCGGATCCGGACGTCCCCAACGACCTCCTGGAGCCGCTCGGCTCGTACTGCTTCAGCCGCGAGGACGGCCCGCTCGTCGAGGCGACGACGGCTCCGCTGGTCGTGCTCACCACCAACGAGGAACGCGACCTCCCCAAGGCCTTCCTGCGGCGCTGCGTCGTCCACGAGCTGAAGCAGCCCACCCCCGAGCGGCTCGACGACATCGCCCATGCGCACTTCCCGGACCGGCGCGCGGACGACGCGGGCCTCTTCGCGGACGTGCTGCTCTCCATGCCCGGCATCGGGGACGGCGGGCCCGCCCCGGGACAGGAGCTCCCGGTCAGCATCGCCGAGTACCTGGACGCCATCGCGGCGTCGATCGGCACCGGCATCCGGCCGGGAGACGAGCTCTGGGGGCGCGTCGTCGCCGCCATCACGCAGAAGCACTCCGGGTTGGACCAGCCATGACCGGGCCACCCGCCATCGATCGGCCCCGCACCCCGGCGCGGCGCCCGCCCAACGCGCTGGGAGACCTGGTGCGCGTCGCCGCCCAGCTGCGGCCCGGCGCACCGGGCGTCCTGGCCCGGGCCGCCGCGCTGCTGGGCCTCGCTCCCGAAGTCCCCGCGCCCGAACCATCCGAGTCCCGTCCTCCCCAGTCGCCCCTGCCCGAGCCGACGCCGGCGCAGGCGCCCGCCGGCCGCAGGTGGAGCGGGCGCGACACCGAGGCCGGCTCGGCGGTCCGGGTGGGCGGCGACGACCCGCGGCCGACCCGCTCGATCGCCGCCGAGCGGCTGCCCGCCTCGCCCCTGCCACCCCGGCAGATCCGGAAGTCGGTGACCGAGCTGCTCGCGGAGCCGCAGCGCGGTGGACCGCCGGCGCCGGCCCGGCTGGAGGCCGAGCTGTTCCGGGCCGAGCTGTTCCGGGCCGAGTTGTTCCGGGCCGAGTTGTTCCGGGCCGAGCTGTTCCGGGCCGATCACCAGCGGGCGATCATCGCCGAACTCGCCGCCGTCGAACGGCCCGGCGCGGAGATCGACATCCCGCGCGCCCTCGACCTCCTGATGAACCGTCGGCCGATCCCGGAGATCCCGTTCACCACGACCAGGACCACTCGGGCCGGCCTGGACCTGCTGCTGGACCTGGGCCCGTCGATGCAGCCGTTCCTCCGGGACCTTCGCCTGCTGGACGGACGGACCAGGCGGGTCGTCGGGGAGGACGACGTCACCGCGTGGCGGTTCTCCGGCACACCGAACACGGTGGTCGCGCTCCCTGACGGGGAGGACGAGGAGCCGTACCGGCCGCCGCAGTCCCCCCGCGCCGTACTCGTCGCGACCGACCTGGGGATCGCCACGGACAGCACGCCCGAGGCCTACGAAGAGTGGTCCGCCTTCGCCCGGACGGTGCACGCGGCGGGCTGCCCGCTGATCCTCCTGGTGCCCTATCCGCCCGACCGGCGGCCCGACTGGACCGCCCACCGGTTCGCCGTCGTCACCTGGGACCGGGCCACCGAGGTGGGCCGGGCCCGCAGGGCCGCCCACCGCGCGGCCGCACTGCTGCGGAGCCCCCGATGAGCACGGCCGCGCGGATCGCCCGGCTGCGCCGGACCAGCCCCGCCGCGGCCGACCTGGCCCTGACCTGCTCACTCGCCGTACGGGTGGAGCCGGCGCTGCTGCGCGCCCTGCGACTGCTGCTCCCCTGCGCCGGTGCGGACGCCGAAGCCGACCTGTACTTCAGCGACCTGGTGACCGCCCGGGACGTCACCGCGATCACGCTGGACCCGCCGGTGGCCCGCCTGCTGCGCCGCGAACTCGCGGCGCCCGCCCACGCCCGGCTGCTCGACGAGGCGTGGCAGCTCCTCCGCGCCGCCCACCGCGACGCGCACTGGTCGGTCCGGCTGGAGGAACGGCTGAACCACCTCGATGCCACCCGACCGCCCGACGCGCGAGAGCGGATCGAGGAGCTGGTGCTCGCCGGCCTGGCCGAACTGGCCCGGCCGACGACCCGGCCCCAGGACCGGAGGAACACCGCCCGCTGGCTGCTCGGCGCCCTCGCCCGGTTCCCCGCCGAGATCGCCGCGACACCGGCGTCCCGGGCCGCGCAGGTCGCCGCCGGGGCCCTGCTGGACGGCCGGGCCGGGGACGTCGGCGACCGCCTGACCCCGGAGGAGGGCGAGGCCTGGCTGCCCTGGCTGCTCGACACCCTGCCGACCACCGGTCTCTACGTCGAACTGCTCGACGGGGCGGTGGTGCTCGGCGCGACCGCCAGCGAGACCCGTCCGAACGCACTCCTGCTGGAGGGGGTGCCGCAGACCGACCCCCTGGTGGTCGAGGTGCGCTGGCAGGACGGCACGCGGGCCAGAACCGTCCGAGTGGGCGTCACCCCCGGTGACCCCGTGCGGGTGGAGACCGGGACCTCCGCCGTCACCCTGGCGTTCCTGTCGGGACTGGCGTACCGCCTCCAACCCACCTACCGGACGGGCGGGTTCGACGAACCGTGGCACGCGGCCGTCAAGGCACGACTGCGGCCCTGCCTCGCTCGGACGGCGGAGCTGGCGGATCTGCGCCTGGCGCTGATGGGAGCGCTCTTCGGACTGTCCTGGATCGTGGTGTGGGGGCCGCCCGGCTGCGGGAAGTCGACCGTGCTGGTCGCCGCCACCGACGAACTGCGCGCCCTGGGCATCGCGGTGATCGAGCACTTCTACGGCGCGGGGCCGGCGGAGCGCGACGAACCGGACCGCGTCGAGGCTTCGCTGCTGGCCCAACTCAGCGCGGAATACCCGGAGTTCGATGAAGTATTGGCCGCGGAACCGGAGTCAGGACCGCGCGACCTCGGCCGAGTCCTGCACGCCATGGCGCGCACGGGGGTGCTCTCCGCCCGCCCGCTGGTGGTCATGCTGGACGGCCTGGTGGAGGACGAGTACGGCCGGCTGGGCTTCGCGCCGCTGGGGCGCATACCCGAGCAACTCCCCGACGGCGTGCGCTGCCTGCTGGGGGTGCGGACCGCGAGCCGCTCCTGGACCCTTCCGAACGCCGGGCGAGGTTCCGAGGATGTCCGCCTCATCCCCATCGCCTTGGCCGGCGACCAGGAGGTCTGCCGGGCCATGCTCGCGCGCGACCGCGCCGAGGTCGACCGTGCGCTCGCCGTCCCGCACCGCGACAACAGACGCGAACTCATCGACCTGGTGGATGCCCTGCCGGGCCGGCTCGACCGGCTGCTCGGGTGGCTGCGGCGCCAACCCGCGGAATCGGTCGAGGTCGACGACATCCCACCCTCGCTGACCACGCGCTGGTCATCCCAATTCTCCTTCCTCACCACATACTTCAGCTTCGAACCGACACCGTGGCTGCTGCTGCTCGCGGCTGCCGACGGACGCAACACCTGGCTCGACTGCGCCCAGTCGTCCACCTTTCCCCAGGAACCGGATATGTGGGCGCACTTCAAGGGCGTGTGCACGGAAACCCACCTCGTCGAACCGTCGGCGTTCGACGGCCTCGTCCACCTCACCGACCCCTCGGTCGGGGAGCGGCTGCGGGAGCTCGACGCCGACGGCACCGGCGTGCGGGCCGCCCACACCCGCCTGGCCAACCTCGCCCCCGGGCCCCCGACGCCGCTCGCGGTCGAACTCGCCTCGCGGACGAGGCGGGCGGCGGCCGTCCACCACGCCCTGGAGGCCGACAGGCCCTTGACCGCCGTCAGCCTCTGCCTCGACCTCAGGTACCTGCGGGCCCGCTACGCCGACGATCCCACCGGCCTCGCGGCCGATCTCGCCGAGGCGGCCGACCGGACCGGCGATCCGGTCGTCGCCCACGTCCGCCAGGCCGTCCACGTACTGGCCGCGGCGCAGGTGCCGCCCGCCGCCTTCGCCGTGCGTCTGCACGACCGGCTGCACGCCCAGGCGACCCCGGCGGGATGGTTCGGTGAACTCTTCACGGAGAGCCTGGCGCGGGCGCCGCTCCGCGTCTCCCATGTCCTCACCGACCACCAGATGACTCGAGGATCCGCCCTGGCCCGGCACGAGGACGACCCCTACCTCGCCGGCGCCCTGCTGAGCGGCGGCATTCTCGTCCTGCTGGCCCCGACCACGGCGCAGCGCCTCGACTACCGGATCACTCAGGAGGTCCCCGGCGGCCCCTTGCGGGGGGCGGTGGCCGGCCCGGGCGATCGCATCGTCGCCTGGAGCGATCACGAGGTCATCGCGGTGGCCATCGACCAGCCCACGATGCTGAACGTCATCACCCTCGGACGGCTGGCGGTGAAGGTGGACTTCGCCGCCGCGACCACGGCCGGCGCGGTCCTGGCCGCCGCCGACGGCACGGTGCAGTACTTCCCGTCGACCGGGTCGGGGCGAAGCCGGCTGCTGACCGGCCACGGCGCGCGGATCACCGCCGCCGCGGGGCGCCTGGCGCTGCTCACCGCCGGCGAGGACGGCACCGTCCGGCTCTGGGACGCCGACCGCGACCGGGCACGCGTGTTCACGGACGGCCGGGGTGCCGTCCGCTGCGTCGAACTCCTGGACAACGGGCCCGGCTTCGTCACGGGTGGCGACGACGGGTGGGTCCGGTGGTGGGACCCGGGGGCTGCGGGGCGGTCTCCCATCGCCCGCCGGTCCGGTCACGAGGCGCCCGTCCTGGCCCTCACCGAACTGCGGGACGGACGGGTGGTCTCCGCCTCGGCCGACGGCACGCTGCGCGTCTGGGACCAGACGGGCGCCGACAGCCTGCTGCTCACCGGCCACGAGGATGCGGTGACGGGCTGCCGCCAGACGGCTTACGGAATCCTCTCCTGGAGCGCCGACGGCACGGTACGGCATTGGTCGCCGGACGGCGGTCCGGCGTGGGAAGTCGTCCGCGGCTTCCCCGGCGGGATCCGGTCGGTCAGCGTGGCGGGCGATGTGTACTACGCGGTGCTGTGCGGCGACGGCTCGGTCGAGCGCCGGGCCTTGTCGTCCGCCCCCGGGTCGTCCCGCGGCGGCCGCGGCTGCCTGGCCATCGCGGGAAACCGCGCGGTCACCGGGTTGGGCCCGGAGTTGGTGACCGTGAATCGGAACGGCATCGCCGAGGGGTTCGAGATGCCGGGGTACCGGCCGGTTGCGATGTCGGTCGCGACCGACGGACCGTGGGCCTCCGTGCTGGACTCCGACGGGCGCGTCCACATGGGCAGACCGGGACGCGAAAAGCCCACGAGTGAGACGGAGTGGGTGCGGGAAGTCGACCTGACGGGGGTGGAACGGCTCACCTGGCTGCCGAACGGGGTGCTCGCAACTTCGTCGGGCCGACAGCTGCGGCTGACCGGCGAGACGAGGGCCGAGGCGGAACTCCCGTCCCGCATCACGGCGCTCGCCCCCGTGGGCCGCATGGCCGCCGCCGGGACCGAGGCCGGCAACGTCCACCTGTTCTACGCCGGGACGGGCCGACCGGTCCGCGCCCTCCCGGGCGGCCCCGGCCGGGTCAACGCCATGACGACCGTCGGCGGCAACCGCGTGGCCACCGGCACCGCCGACGGGACGATCCGGCTCCTGCCCCTCGACTCCCCCACCGGGCCCACCGAGCAACTGCTCGGCCATACGGGCGCGGTCACCGCGCTCGCGGGCGTGGGCAGCCGGCTGGTCTCCGGGGGCGCGGACGGCCGGCTCCTGCTCTGGCACCCCGGGACGCCGGACCCGGTCCACACCGTCGTCCTCGACGGCGAGGTCACCGCGCTGGCGGCCGGGGACGGCTGGCTGGCCGCCCGCGACGACACCGGGAACCTGTGGCTGCTCGAACTGGACGAGCCCGGCTCCCTTCCGCCGGACAAGGTCGCCGAGCTCCGCCTCGCCGGCGGGCCCCCATACGAACCGGGCCTGCTCGAGCGGCTGGCGCCCGACCGGCACGTCGCGGCGGAGTTCCTCCTCGTCTCGCACACCGCGACCGAACTGTCCGCGGTCACCGCGCGAGCCGGCGACGCCGGCCTCCCGATCGACCTGTGGCTGGCCCCCGCGACCGCCGGAACACCGCAGCCGGCCGACCAGGATCCGGGCGGCCGGCTGCGGCTGCCGCTGTGGCTCCGGCCCGGCGAGGCGATCCGGCTCTGGGCGTTGTCCGCAACGGAACCGGCCACCCCGGTCGTGGTGGAGTGCCTGGTCTCATCGCCACAACTCGACGGTACTACAGCGGTTCTGACGTTCACTCAGACAAGCCCGACGCCCCTCATCGCCCCTTCCTGACGGACCGGCACCGGGGGGCCTCAGGCGGAGACCGTCCGGGTGGTCATGGCGGTGAGGAAACCCGCGCGGTGCTGGGACAGGTCGACGTCCGGGGTCGCCGACAGGACGGTCAGCCGCAGTGACGGTTCGGGTACCGGCAGTTGGCCCGGAAGCGCGTCGAGCCGGCCCGGTTCGGCGTAGGACAGCAGGAGCGTGGGGTCGGTCAGGCCGCGCAGGCTCAGGACGGCGTCGGCCTGGTCGGGGTCCGCGGGCTGCAGGAACCGGGTGGGGACCGGCCGGAAGCCCAGGCGTGCCTTGAAGCCGAACAGGCCCGGCTCGGTGATGTGTCCGTACAGGGTCGGATCGCTGCCCAGCGAGATCCACTCCCGGCCGCGCCCGCGTGCCTCGGCGGTCGCGGTCAGGTACAGCGCCCGGACCACCCGGCCCTGGCGCTCGGCCGCAGCCTGGGCGGTGAAGGCGATCCGGGTGATCGACAGTTCGGGCTGGTCCCAGCACAGGCAGGCGCCGAGGAGCTCACCGTCCGGGTCCCTGGCCGCCACCACGTAGTACAGGTCCGGGTCGGCGGCGATCTCCTCGCGCCAACTAGCGGCGTAGGAGCTGCCGTTGCGCATCCGCGCCACCTGGTCCTCGTACAGGGCCAGGAAGTCGTCGAACACCGCCGACGTCAGGGGCGCGTGCACGGTGATCCGCAGGGACCGCTTGGCGGTCTCCCGCAGCGCCCGGCGCACGTTGCTCCGCTCCCCGGAGGTCATGGCCGCGAGGAACGCCTCGTCGTCGGCCCGCACCGGGGCCAGCCAGTTGACCCAGCTCGGCGTGACGAGGAAGCCGGCGCGCTCCAGGTCGGCGTGGAGCGCCGCCGGAGGGTCGACGACCCGCAGGACGCCGGCGCCGTGCTCCTCCGACAGCGCGCGCAGCCCGGCGGGGCCACGGTCCAGCGCCTCCTCGGCGTGCAGCAGGGCGATCCGCAGGCCGTGGTCCTCGATCAGCTCCGGTGTCCTCATCGCCCGGCCGCCTCTCCGGGCACCGGGTGCGGTGGCGGGGTGCCGTCCGCGACCGCCAGCAGGTTCGCGACCGCCATGTCGGCCATCGTCCGCAGCGCCTGGTGGGTGTGGTAGGCGTTGTGCCCGGTGACCAGGAGCCGGTCCGGGACGAACTCCAGCAGCCCGAAGGGGTCCTCGCGCGGGTGCGGGGCCGGTTCGGCGTAGTACCCGTCGATCGCGGCCCCGGCGAGGTGCCCCTCTCGCAGCGCGGCGCCCAGTGCGGCCGGGTCCACCACGGCGGCGCGGGCGGTGTTCACCAGGAACCCGCCGTCGAGCGCCCGCAGGTGGTCGGCGCCGATCATCCCGTCGGTCCGGCCGGGCACCAGGTCGACGTGGAGCGACACCAGGTCGCTGGCCTCGAACAGCTCGATCAGCGACTCGGCGCGCTGGTACGGGAGTTCGGCGAGCTCCGGGCGGTCCGTCCGGTTCCAGTACCGGATCCGGGTGCCGAAGGCGGCACTGGCCATCCGCGCCAGCTCGCGCCCGATGTGGCCCATGCCGACGATGCCGAGGGTGGCATCGGTCAGCGACCGCGTCGGCTGCTCGTCCCACGCGCCCCGGGTCACCGCGGCGGCGCCCCGGGAGACCCCGCGGACCAGGTCGAGCAGCTGCGCGAGCGCGAACTCGGCGACCGCGACGGCGTTGGCGTGCGGCGTGTAGGTGAAGCGGGCCGCACCGGGCTCGTCGGGCAGCTCGACGAAGGAGCGGTACCCGGTCGCCAGGACGCAGACCACCGCCAGCGACGGCGCCTGCTCCCACACCCGCTTGGACAGCAGGGCGGTGCCGCCGTGGACCAGCCCCCAGGCGCCGTCCAGCTCCTCCAGCAGCCGGTCCTCGTCCGTGTCGCCGGCCAGCCGGGTGACGGCGAGGCCGCGGGCGCGCAGCCGCTCCTCGGCGTGTTCGGGGAACGCCCCGGTGATCACGACGCGCTGCTCAGGCATGGACGGTTTCCTTCCTGCTCAGGGCCACGAAGTCACGGCGGTGCCACAGCAGCGGCCCGGCGTCCGGCTGGGCCGCGAAGCCGGTCACCTCGCCGATCAGCAGGTGGTGGTCGCCCACCGGGATGCTGCCGGCGGTGCGGCAGCGGTAGGCGGCGTGCGCGTCGACCAGCCGGGGTGGCCCGTCGGCGGGCCACGGCACGAAGTCGTGCCCCTCGAACCGGTCGACGCCCTTGCGGGCGAAGGACTCGGCCGCCTCGCGCTGGTGCTCGCCCAGCACGTTGACGGTGAAGGCCTCGGACCCGAGCAACGCCACCAGGCAGCTCGACGTGTTGCCCACGCCGACCAGGAGGAGCGGAGGGGTCTGCGAGACCGACAGGGCGGACGTGGCCGTGAATCCCCAGCGGTTCCCGAGCGCGTCCTGGGTCGTGACCACGGTGAGCGCACCCGCGAGGTGGGACATCGCCTCGCGGAAGTCCTCCGGGGAGAGCGGCTGTTCGGCCGGCCGCGCCGAGCGGGGCCGGCGGCCCGGATCGGTGTGTGGCCAGGTGCTCATGCCTTCGCCTCCGATTCCATCAGGCTGTCCGTCAGGGTGTTCGCCGGGACCTTCGCCGGCCCGTCCGCCGGGCCCTGCCCCCGGCTCGCGATCGAGCGCTGCAGGCTGCGCGCGGTCAGCGGGACGAGGACCGCCCCGACCGCGGCGAGCAGCAGGGCCAGCCCGGCCACCAGGTGCTGCGGGCCGCTCCACGCGCCGACGGTGGAGATCAGCAGGCCGCCGATCGGGAAGGCGAGGACGCAGATCAGGAAGAACGGGCCCATCACCTTCCCGAGGTGCTCGCTCGGAATCACCTGGACCCGCTGCGTCCGGTTGAACGTGTTGTAGTACGCGACGCCCACCTCGACCGCCACGAACCCGATCGCGTAGACCGGGTACGAGTGGGCCAGGCCCAGCACGAGCAGCGAACAGCACGCGAGGACGAACCCGACCACGCCGACCACCTTCGGCGGGTACCGCTTCAGCAGCACCGGCGTCACCGCCAGGTTGAGCAGGCCCGCCAGCCCCGCGAAGACGTTGAGCATCGCGAACGCGGCCTGCGACCGCCCGAAGACGCCGGTGACGACGGCGGCGTTCGCGCCCATCGTGGTGGCGAGCGCCAGGTTCATCGTGAAGTTGACCACCGCGAGCAGGACGACCGGCCGGTTGCCGAGCAACAGCGTCCAGCCCAGCCGGAGTTCGGCCAGCGCGGAGCGCGCGTCGCCGCCGCCCGGCGCCGCCGCCGTCCGCGGCACGGAGAGCCAGCAGGCCGCGGCCACGGCGAACATGCCCGCGGCCAGGCCCAGCAGCCACACCTTGCCCAGCAGGACGACCGCCGCCATGGCGAGGCCCGGCCCCAGGGCGAGGGACAGCAGCTCCATGTTCTGCACCATGCCCTGCATCCGGGCCAGGGCCTCGCCCCGGCCCAGCTGCGGGACGACCTTCTCGATCGCCATGTGGATCGGGGCCACCAGCGTGGTCAGCAGCGCGCCGTTGACCATCAGGACCGGGATGGTCCAGCCCGGTTCGGCCAGGCACAGGGCGACCGTCGAGGCCAGCACCACGGCCCGGCCGGCGTTGGCGAACCGGAACAGGCGCGGGCCGCCGTCCCGGTCGGCGAGGATCCCGCCGAGCGGGTAGGCGACCAGGTAGGGCACCCACTCCAGGGCGTAGGCCAGCCCCAGCATCGACACCCGCCGGCTGTCCTGGTAGATGAGCAACGGCACCGCGAACAGCACCACCTGCTCCGCCATCAGGCCGAGGACGATCCCCGCGGCGAAGAGTCCGATCCGGGCCGACCGGGTCCGCGGCGGGTGCGCGCCACCCGTCACGGCGTGTCCGCTGCGGCGGCGGCCCGCTCCCGGGCCCGCACGAGGGGGAGCACGCGGGTGAAGAAGTGCTGCATCTCGTCCCTGGCCGGCCAGCCGGAGAAGATGAACTCGCTGACCCCGGCCGCCTTGTAGCGCATCAGGTAGTCCGCGACCTCGTCGTAGTCCCCGACGATGCACAGCGCCGGGCCGCCCCGGTAGGCGACCGCACCGGACCACAGCACCGGCGACATCCAGCCGTGGCCGGCCTCGTCGGCGAGCCGGAAAGAGTTCTTCACGGCCTGCGAGTCGGCCGCCGCCACGAACTGCGCGACCCACTCGCGGTGCGCCTCGTCCGCCCCGCCCATCACCTCGGCCAGGTCGGCCAGCGCCTCCTCGCGGGTGGGCCTGGCCAGGACCTGCATCCGCAGGCCGACCTTGCCGCCGCGGGCGAGCAGCGGCCCGACCTCCTCCGCGATCTTCTCCGGGGTGTCGGCGTACCGGAACCAGCAGTCCCCGTACTCGATGGAGGTGTCCTGGGCGATCTGCGAGGCACCGCTCACGTAGATCTTCGGCCGCCCGCCACCGTAGTGGGGCAGGCCCAGCTGCCCCTCCTCGATCCGGTAGTGCTCGCCCTTGAACGTGACCGGGTCCTCGTCGCGCCACAGCTCGTGCAGGACGTGCAGGAACTCGCGGGACCGCTCGTGCCGGCCGTCGTGGGCGACGAAGTCGCCGTAGTAGCCCTGCTCGACCGGGGAGATGCCGGAGATCATGTTCAGGGCGATCCGGCCCCCGGACATCCAGGAGAGGGTGTTGACGATCTGGACGAACAGCGTCGGCGAGACCAGCCCCGGCCGGTAGGCCAGGATGAACTTGACGTCCTTCGTCTCCCGGACCAGTGCGCCCAGCAGCGGGAGCGGGTCGGGCAGGTCGTAGCTCTGGGCCATGAGCAGCGACTCGACGCCCAGCTTGTCCGCCTCGCGCGCGAAGTCGATCGCGCCCTCCAGGTCCAGGACCCGGAAGTCGTAGCGCTCGGCCGACTTCTTCTGCCCGTCGTCGAGCGCCGATCCCCAGTGGAACCTCAGCTCGCCGGGGCGGGTGTCCTCGTTCGCGTTCACAGCGCCACCGGCTCACCGTCGAGGACCAGCGCCGCCTCGGCGGGCTCGACGTCCACGCGGTAGTGCGCGATCGCCTCGACCATCGCCGCGTTGACGGCCTTCTGGTCCGCCCCGCGCAGCAGGAAGCGGCCGCCGGCGTGATCGTAGCCACCGCTGCCGTCGAAGACGTGCCCCACCGCCGGGAGCGACTCGCCGTACACCTCGGGCACGGCGTCGACCAGCGACGCCCGGGAGACCACCCTGGCCGGCTGCGCCTGCGGCTCGGGGAACACCAGCCAGCCGCCGGAGGCGGCCTCGGCGGGCAGCACGTGCTCCGCGCTCAGCGGCTTCAGGCCGACGGTGGTGCGGAACGCCTCGCAGTACAGGTCGATCCCGTACAGGTCGCGGTGCAGGAACGGCACGCCGGCGCCGCCCGGCCGCAGGCCGACCTCCAGGAACACCGGCTGCCCCGCGGCGTCGGTGATCAGTTCGAGGTGGAAGGGCCCGGTCCACAGTTCGAGCGCGTCCAGGCAGTCGATCGCGAAGCCGGCCAGGTCGTCGCGCAGCGGCCCCGGGTCGAGCAGGGCCGAGCCGAGCGGCGTGCCGTGCACGAAGTCGAGGCAGGTGTTCAGGTACTGCGACACGGTGACGCAGTGGTACTGCCCCTGGATCCTGATCCCGTCCACGTGGAAGATCGGGCCCTCGACGTACTCCTCGACCTCGTAGCCGTCGGTGGCGGACTCCCCCGCGACGTCCGCCAGCGCCGCCACCAGCTCGGCCTCGGTGCGGACCAGCCGGACGCCGCGCGAGGCGGCCCCGTCCTTCGGCTTGAGGATCAGCGGCAGCGGGATGGCTTCGAGGACCTGCTCGGCAGTGGTGTCCGCGGTGACGCGCAGGAACCGCGGTGCGCGCACGCCGGCCGCCGCGACCCACTCCTTCATCACGGTCTTGTCGCGGAAGCGCTGCACGTACGTCGTGCCCCAGCCCGGGACCTCCAGCGCCTCGCGGAGCTGGGCGGCGACCTCCAGGTCGAACTCGGAGAGCCCCACCACGCCGGCCAGTGGGCCGTACTGCTCGACGATGCGCCGGGCCTCCGGCAGCAGGGTCTCCAGGCGCAGGTCCGGGACCACGACGGTCGCCACGGCGCCCTCGCGGTCCAGCGGGTCGAGGGCGTCGGCGGTGGCCAGGTAGGCCAGCCGGAAGCAGCCCTCCGGCAGGAACCGGTGGTACTCGCCGAACTCGTCGTCGAACCGGTTGATGACCAGGAGCAGCGGTTCCTGGCCCGGGATCGGCGGGGCGGGCGGCTCGCTCGGGGACTGATCAGGCAACTGGCAGGACAAAGGTGACTCCAAGTGTGATGCGACGGCCCAGGTCGAGGGCGTCTTGGTACGAGTCGGCGGTGTAGAGGACGTGGCCGACGCGGCTGCGGTAGTCCTGGTCCCCCGGCAGCGGGGCGTCCGCGTCGAAGGTGAGCTCGGACTCCAGCACGCCGGGCAGCGCGGCGATCCGGTCCATCCCCTCGACCGTCCGGCGGCCGCTCTCCCCGGGGGCCGTGAGGAAGCGGATCCCGGCGTACTTGGCGCGCGGCGCACGGGTCGGGAGCGCTTCGACGGCCAGCCCGGTGAAGGCCGCGACGGCCAGCTCCGGGAGGCGGACCCCGGTGGCGGCCTCGACGAGGTCCGGGATGCGGTCGCCGCCGAGGCGGGCGGCCAGCTCGATCAGCACCGGTTCGTCCGCGACGAGCCGCAGCTCGCAGTGGAACGGTCCGACCGTGACCCGCAGCGCGGCGACGACCTCGCGGACGTAGTCCTCGACAGCCCGTGCGGTCGCCGGCGGCAGGTCCGCCCGGACCACGTGCCCGATCTCGACGAAGGACGGTTCGGGGCCCAGCACCTTGTGCGTGACCGCGACGACGACGATCCGCCCGTCGGCGTCCACGCACCCCTCCACCGACAGTTCGGGACCGTCGAGGTACTCCTCGACGAGGGCCCGGCCGTCGGTCCGCCGGCCCATGTCCGGCCGGCCGTCCGCGGCCAGCTCCCGGTAGGCCGCCAGCAGTTGGCCGACGTCGTCGGCGCGGCTGACGTGCACGCTGCCCGCCGAGTCCACCGGCTTGAGGACGCACGGGAAGCCCACCCGGGCGGCGGCCTGCGCCAGCTCCGCCTCCGCGGTCACCTCCGCGAAGCGCGGCACCCGCAGCCCCGCGGCGGCCGTCGCGGCCCGCATCACCGCCTTGTCCCGGACGCACTCGACGGTGTCGGCCGGCAGGCCGCGCAGCCCCAACCGCGCCGCGAGCCGGGCGGCGACCGGGACGTAGAACTCGAAGCCCGCGAGGACCCCGGCGAACGGGGCGACCCCGTGCGCCGAGGCCACCGCGCGGAACAGCGCCTCCTCGTCGTTGGTGTCGACGACGAGGACTTCACCGGCCTCCTGACGCACCCGGTCGGGCAGCGTGCGGTCGTCCGCGTCGTAGGAGGCCACCACGGTCTCGAATCCGAGACCCCTGGCCGCTCCCACCAACGCGGTACCCGACGACGCCGGTTCGATGATGAGAACGCGGCCGGGCCCGACCGGGGATTCGCGACGGGTGCTCACGTCAGACCCCGGCCGGCTGCGCCTCGCGGGCGCCGACGGTGCTCGCGTAGAGCTCGGCGAAGTAGTCGCCGATCAGGTCGATGAAGGTGGTCAGGTAGGCCTCGGCCTGCTCCGGGGTGCTGAACTTCTCCACGGCGCGCGAGACGGTGCGGAACATCAGGTCGTCGTGGTCGTGCGACTCGTCGAAGGCGATGTGCGCGCGGGTGCCGTAGACGAAGTCGGCACCGAACTCGGCCGCGGCCTTCTCGGTGATGACCGGGTTGTAGCGGTCCGAGTACCACTCGACGAACCAGTCCCAGATGGTGGTGGGAGCCGGGCCGGAACGGTCGGCCTCCAGGCGCAGGTAGCCCATGAGCATCGCGGTCGAGGTGAACACCGGCGTGGCGTCGAGCTGCTCGATCGACATGCCGAAGCGCTCGAGGTCACGGGTGAACATGTGCTCGTGCCCGTACTCCTCGGCGAGGTAGCGCGCCAGCTTCGCGGCGAGCACGTCGTCCTGCGAGCCGACGCGGTACAGCGCGTAGGCGTCGACCTCGTTGTTGAGACGGATGCGCAGCACCGTCTCGGCGATGTGCCGGATGTAGTAGTCGCGGTCGATCCACTCGCCCTTGTGCAGCTCGCGCAGCTTCGGGACGCGCTGGAACTGCTTCTCCATCAGCTGCGCGGCGAGCGCCTCGAACGAGGCACGGTCAAGCTTGGACATGGCGGGAAAACTGCCTTCCTTTGGACGTCATGACGTGTTGTGTGAGACCTCGGCCACAGGCTCGCGGCTCCCCGTGGCCCGGGCGGCGGACGATCAGGGACCCCACTGGGAGTCGCTCGGAACGTTGCCCGCCGGCCCCGCCGCAGCGGCAGACCGGAACCAGTCGTCGGCCGACGCCCCCTCGGCCGCCAGAATTGTGAGCACCACACAGCTCGCGACAACGGTCGCGAAGCGAAGAAGGCGATTAGCCGACTGACGCACGTTCCAGCTCCCTCAACACCCCGTTTAGGCCGACGGACGAAGATCCATTGGCGATGTCCTGATCCTGACACGCAGATCCGATCGAACGCATGATCAGTTAGCCTTCACACTTGTGAACCGCTCATTTGTGCAGCGCTGCGCTGATTGCCCGGACCCAGGCAATTCCCCCGATACCCCCACGCCTGCACTGTGCGAGCGGGCACTGAACGCGTACGCCGCGGTTCTCCGGGAGCCCCGTTTCCCGCGGTCCGAGACCCCGGACTGCCTGGTGGAGCTCGGTCTGACGCCGCCGCTGCCCGACGCTCCCGACTTCGTCTACGCCCTCTCCCCCGGCACCGCGTCGGGGTTCGCGGTCTGCCGGATGGAGGAGCGCGTCGCCGAGTACCAGGCGGCCATCCGCAGCACCCAGGCGGCCTTCTCCGCGCTGGAGTCGGTCCACGCCGAGTCCACGAAGCGCGGCGGCGCCGGCTACTCGCTGATCCGGGGCAGCGACACCATCAGCGACGTCCTGAGCACCTCGGTCGCCGCCTGCCGCTCCGAACTCCTCACCACCCAGCCCGGGACGAGCCGGCCGGCCGAACTGCTGGCCCGGGCCCTGGAGTCCGAGATCCCCCGGCTGCGCCAGGGGATCCGGCAGCGGACCATCTACCAGCACAAGATCCGCTTCGACGCCCCGACCATGGAGTACATCGCCCGGATCACCGAGGCCGGCGGCCAGGTGCGGACCACCAGCGAGCTCTTCGACCGGCTGATCATCATCGACCGCGAGACCGCCTTCATCCCCGTCGACGACGAGCGCGAGGCCGCCGCGCTGCAGATCCACCACCCCGGGATCGTCAGGTACCTCGGCAAGATCTTCGACCACATCTGGGGGCGCGCGATCGACGTGAGCGGCGCCAGCACCAAGCACGCCCCGCAGATGTCCGACACCCAGCGGGCGATCCTCCACCACCTGGTGTCCGGCCAGACCGACGAGTGGATCGCCCGCCGCGTCGGCCTGAGCCGCCGCAGCATCGCCGAGCACGTCCGCAGGATCTCGGAGCAGCTCGGCAGTTCGAGCCGGGCCCAGCTCGGCTACCTCATCGCCCTGAACGGCGTGCTCTGGGGTGCCGAGGGAACCGTGAACCCGTCGGTCACCGACGTGTCGCCGGAGCAGGACCGGGGGGCAAATCCGGAAAAAGCGTGAGCAGTGGCGGGATCGGAATCGGGACTTCCGGTATTTCGGGCTCCGGCGATATCGCGCCGTCGCATTCCGGTGATGTGCGGCCGGTCGGCCCTCGACTTGATGACCCCCGGCTTGACGAAAGAAAACTTCCCGGAATTTTTTATAGGGAGTTCACAATCGCGAGCCGGAGGGCGGCCGTGGCCAGGCTCGACGAGCACCCGGCTTGACGAGCACCCGGGCGGCGACCACGGGCGGCGCGTCGCCGTGCGGCGGCGCGGCCGGCGCGGTTGTCTTTCGGGATGCGGATCACGGACCAGGGGCGACGGGCGGCCGGGCGGTGGGCGCTCCTGCTCGCCGCCGGCGGCGGACTGGCGACCGGCGGGTGGCTGACGGCGGACGGGATGAAGCAGGCGCAGCCGCCGGCCGCCGAAGACCGGTCCGCCGCCGAAGCACTCGGCCCGGCCACGCCGACGCGGATCCGGATCCCCCGGATCGGAGTGGACGCGCCGCTCTCGGCCATCGGGCGAGACGACCGCGGCCACCTGGCGACTCCCTCCGAGACCGACCGGAACCTGGCCGGCTGGTACCACGACGGCGTCTCCCCCGGCCAGGTCGGCACGGCCGTCGTCCTCGGGCACGCCGACACCCCGCAGGGCCCCGCGGTGTTCCGGCGGCTCGGGTCGCTGCGCCGGGGCGACCTGATCGACATCACCCGGTCCGACCGGCACACCGCCCGGTTCGCGGTCGACGCCGTCGAGGCCGACGCGAAGACCGCCTACCCGGACGAGCGCGTGTACGGCTCCGGGGCCGACCCGCAGCTACGGCTGGTCACGTGCGACGGCGGCCCCGCCGAGGCCTCCGGCGACGCCGGCGCCCTCGTGGTCTACGCCCACCTGGCCGTGACGGACTGACCCGCCGTCACCCGCCCCGTCACGCGCAGCACCTCACATCGCCGCGTCATGGGCGTGGCCGGCCCGCCACGTGGCCTTCTTGGACCGGTTCCCGCACGTGCCCATCGCGCACCACCGGCGGCTGCCCGGCCGGGAGGTGTCCAGGAACCACGCGGCGCAGTCCGGGTTGGCGCACGCGCGCACCCGCTCCACCAGGGGTGACGTCGCCAGGTCGAGGGCGTCCCGCGCGACGTCGGCGAGGACGGCGCCCACCGGATCGGCGGCCCCGTACGTCACCGCCCCGCTCGCGTCGAGCGCCGGTACGGGCGTCAGCGCCGCCGCGGCCCGGTTGAGCAACTCGCGGACGACGGGCGGGCACGCGGCGGGTCCACCCGCTTCGCGCGCCACCGCCAGCAGCGCGTGGACGGCCTCCCGGACGTCCCGGCTTCATGATCACGGGCAGCGGCCGCCGCATCACCATCGGCCGCTACTCCTGGCACCGCGCGCTGCGCATCA
>NZ_JBFBDY010000080.1:0-20892 GCF_040683475.1 Kitasatospora sp. NPDC093558
GATGACGCCCCGACGACGCCCGCCCGACCAGGACAGCACAGCAGGTCCATGCAGCCGTCGGGCAGGACCGGCGCGGCCGAGGGTACGGGCAGTACGGCCGCGCGCGTCCACACCACCGCACCGCGGAGGCGGGACGCGCGCTCGGAGTACTCGGGGGCCACACCTCGGAGGTTACGCCGCCGACCACGCCGCCGACCAAGCCCCCGACTGCGCCCCCAACCACGCCCCCGGAAGCTACGCCCGCAGGTGCCGCAGGACCGAGGCGGCGGCCCGGGCGACGGCGTCCCGGACCTCGTCGGTGTGGTCGGCGACCTCGAAGCCGTGGTGCCCGCCCGGGACGTCGATCACCTCCAGCTCCGCCTTGTGCTCCCCCGCCGCCGCGACGAACCCGGCGACCGTCGCCGCGATCGTCTCCGCCTCCAGTCCGGCCCGGCCGAGCACGATCGGCAGCCGGCCCGCCCCGGCCACCGCCTCCGCCGGGCGGAAGCGCCGGTCGACGCCGTCCCAGCCGGGCAGCGGCGCGAGGATCGGGTAGTTCATGGCGAGGCAGCGCAGCCAGGACGGCGGGGCGGCCAGCCAGTCGGCGGTCAGCAGGCCGCCGCCGGAGAAGAACCAGAGCGCGATCCGGTCGCCGTCCACGCGCGGGTGGGCGCGCAGCGCCTCGACGGCCGCGGCGATCCGCTCGGCGGACTGCGCATGGCCGTGCAGGTCGTGCAGCCCGTGCTCGACCGTCGCGCCGACGACGCCGAGGCTCGCCGCGTACCGGCCGTAGCCGACGTACATCGGCCAGTCGCGCGGGGTGGGCCGGGTGTCGGCGGGGACGGGGCCGCCGTGGACGAACAGGACGGCGGGCACAGGGCCCTCGGCTTCGGGCAGGTAGACGTCGAGGTCACCGACCCGCTCGTGCGCGCAGTCCGGCAGCGGGTGCTCCGGGGTGTCCAGGACGTGCGGGCGCATGAACGTCGGCTCCTCGGCGGCGGCGGACGGCGGGGCGATCCGGTGGCCCTCGCCGGCGGCGGCCCTGAGCAGGAGGTCGGCGAGCTCGTCCGGGCGGGAGAGCATCGGCCAGTGGCCGGTGTCGAGGTCGAAGAAGCCCACCCGGGGGTCGGCCAGGAACCTGAACTGCGGCATGCCCGTGCGCACCATCGCCTCGACGGTGGCGATCGCGACGCCGCCCGAGGTGCAGAGGATCCCGGTGGTCGGCACCGAGGCGACGGCGCCGGACAGCCGCAGGGGCTCGGTGAGGGTGGCGACGGGCTGCGCGGTGGCCAGCTCGGTGAGCCGGTCCAGCGCCTCGGCGGTGAGGCCGTCGATGCTCCCCCAGCGGTGCCACTCGCCGCGGCCGGGCGCCGGGAGGAGGCCGTCCGCGGGCCGGCGGGCGGGGTCGGTCAGCAGCTCGCGGGCGAGCTGGTCGGGGACGAGCTGGACGGCCCGGTCGCCGTCCACCGGCAGGCCGGCGTCCAGGTAGACGATGCGGGTCAGGCGGTCGGCGCGCCGGTCGGCGGCGCCGAGCACCGGGTGGATGCCGTACTCGTGGCCCACCAGGACGAGTTCGGGGTCCGCGGCGGCGTCGATCAGGCGCAGGACGTCCTCGACGTGCGTCTCCAGGCCGGCGTCGCCCCCGCCGGCGAGCGTCGCCTCGTGCACCTCGGCGCCGGCCGCGCGGAGCCGGGCACTCACCTCCCGCCAGATCCAGCCCCCGGTGAAGTGGCCTGCTACCAGCACGAATGCGGTCATGTCGGGTCTCCTCGTCTCGTCGCTCGCGATCACCGGACGGCCAACGCGCCGTCAGGCGCCGCCCGTGGTCACCAGTCCGACCCCCGTACGGCCGGGCGATGCGGGTACCGTAGGAACTCCCCCTGAGGGAGGTTCAAGCCTTGCCACCGGCCGTCCTGTGGAGCATCGGTGAGCTCGCGGAGCACGCGGGCGTCACCGTCAAGACCGTCCGCTTCTACTCCGACCGCGGGCTGCTGCCCGAAGCCGGGCGCAGCTCCGGCGGCCACCGGCGGTACGGGCCCGAGGCGCTCGACCGGCTGCGGCTGATCCGCTCGCTGCGCACGCTCGACCTGCCCGTCCCGGAGGTCGGCCGGCTGCTGGAGCAGGACGAGACGCTGGGGGAGGCGCTGGAGGACGCGGTGTCCCGGCAGTTGAGCGAGCTCGGCTCCCAACTGACCGCCCTGCGCTGGCGGGAGGCCGCCCTGCGGCTGCTGCACGACTGCCCGCCGGAGGAGCGCGCCGACCGCCTGACCCTGATCGGCGGGCTGACCACCCCGCCGGACACCACGCCGCTGGCCCGCTTCTGGCGGCGCGCGCTGCCGCTCCGGATGCCCGCCCGGCTGACCGCCGCGATCGTCGACGCGGCCGTCCCGCAGCCCCCGGCGGACCCGGCGCCCGCCCAAGTGCTCGCGTTCGCCCGGCTGAACGCGCTGGTCTCCCAAGGCTGTTCGGGTCCGAGCCACTCCCCCACCGGCAAGGGCAGCTGCCCGAACCAACTCGCCCGCACGGACCACGAGTACCGGCCGGCCGTGCTCTACGAGGGGCTCGGCGAGGCCTACGACCTGGCCTCGGCGGAGCTGCGCGCCGGCCGGGACCCGTACGACGGCGGGGCGCTCGACAACTTCGTCGCCGCGCACGCCGCCTCCCGTTCGGTCCGGGACACGCCGGACTTCCGGCGCCGGCTGCGGGTCATGCTCGACGTCACCGACGACCCGGTGATCGCCCGCTACTGGGAGCTGGCCGGCGAGCTCACCACACCCGACCAGCCCACCCTCGGCCGGGCGCACGCGTGGCTGCGGGCAGCGCTGGCGGGGCAACTGGCGGCAGCGGCCTGACGGGTCCCGGGCCGCCCCTGCCGTTTCGGCCACGGCCGAAGCGTCTCCGCGCGACCATGGGGGCATGTCCCTCGCCCAGCTGGCCGCCCTGCTCGCCGACCCCACCCGCGCCGCGTTCTGCGGCGCACTGCTCGACGGCCGCGCCTGGACGGCCGGCGAGCTGGCCCGGCACGCGGGCGTCGCGCCGTCCACGGCGAGCGAGCACCTGACCCGGCTGATCGCGGGCGGTCTGCTTGCCGAGGAGCGACAGGGACGGCACCGGTACGTCCGGCTGGCCGGGCCCACCGTCGCGACGCTGATCGAGGACCTCACGGTCTTCGCCGAAACCGCCTTCGCCCGAACCGCCTCCGCCGAAACCGCCGTCGCCGGAACCGCCTTCGACAGGACCTCCCCCGGCAGCGGCCCGGCACCGGGCAACCTCCGCGAGGCCACCCGCAGGAGCGCCGAGGCCCGCGCCCGCACCTGCTACGACCACCTGGCCGGCCGCCTCGGCGTGGCCGTCGCCGACGCCATGCTCGACCGCGGCCTGGTCGGCGACGACGGCGGGCTCGCCCTCACCCGGGACGGACGCGCGTGGCTCGCCGAGCAGGCCATCGACCTGCCGCCGCGGGCGGGCGGCAGCGGCGCCCGCCCGGTGGTCCGCACCTGCCTGGACTGGACGGAACGCCGCACCCACCTCGGCGGGGCGCTGGGCGCGGCGCTCTGCCGGACGGCACTGGAGCGCACGTGGGTGCGGCGGATCGGCACCGGCCGCGCCCTGCGCGTCACCCCCGACGGGGACCGCGCGCTGCGCGAACTCCTCGGCGTGCAGCTGGAGACGGACGCCTAGCGCCGTGGGCGCACAGGACCACGGCATCAGGCGCACGCCCTAACCCATCGTCTTCGCGCCGTCCAGCGACTCCCGCAGGATGTCCGCGTGCCCGGCGTGCTGCGCCGTCTCCGCGAGGACGTGCAGCAGCACGCGCCGCACCGACCACGTCGCCCCGGGCTCGAACCACGGCGCCTTCGGCAGCTCGTGCGCGAGGTCGAGGTCCGGCAGCGTCCTGACCAGCTCGTCCGTCTCCCGGGCCACTTCCTCGTAGCGGGCGAGCAGCCCGGCGAGCGTCTCGCCGTCGAGCATCCGGAACAGGTCGGCCCAGTCCTCCGGCGAGCCGCCGCCGCGCCGCATCGCCTCGGCGCCGCCGACCGCGAACCGCATCCAGCGCGCCTCCACCGCGGCCACGTGCTTGACCAGGCCGCCCAGGCACAGCTCGCTGACCGTCGTGCGCCGGGCCGCCTGCTCGTCGGTGAGGTCGCGGACGGTGTACCGCAGGAAGCCGCGGTGCTTGCCGAGCGTCTCGACGAAGTCCTCGCGCTCGCCCATCACGCGTCCGTCAGACCGGGCATGGGGCCGGCGGTCGTCCCCGTGTCGATGATCCCGAAGGCGGCGCCCTGCGGGTCGCCGACCACCGCGAACCGGCCGAACGGGCTGTCCATCGGCTCCATGTGCACGGCGCCGCCGCCCGCGCGCAGCCGGGCGATCGCCGCGTCGACGTCGGCCACCGCGAAGTACACGCTCACGTACGAGGGCACCTCGGGCGGCAGGTCGGCCGGGCCCATCGCCATCCGGCCCAGCACCGGTCGCTCACCGAGCCGGAAGATCTTGTAGTCGACCTGCTTGGTGTCCATCTTCTGCACGCCGTACGGGAAGACCGCCGGGAAGAACCCGTCGGCCTTGGCCGGGTCGCGGGTCACCACCTCGGCCCAGCAGTACGCGCCGGGCTCGCCCTGCTTCTCGAAGCCCTCGTGCGTGCCGGCCTGCCAGACGCCGAACACGACGCCGCCCGGGTCCTTGGCGATCACCATCGTGCCGAAGTCGCCGACCTGCATCGGGCCCATCAGCACCTCGCCGCCGTTGCCGCGGATCTTCTCGGCGGTGGCGGCGGCGTCCGGCGAGGCGAGGTACAGGCACCAGGCGGACGGGGCCTGGGTGCCGTCCGGGCCTGGCATCGGCGGCACGACGGCGGCAACGGCCTTGCCGTCCGAGTAGGCCTGCGTGTAGTTGCCGAACTCCGACGAACTCTCGCCGAAGGTCCAGCCCAGGACGTCGCCGTAGAAGGTCTTCGCGCCCTCCAGGTCGGTGAACATCGCGTCGGCCCAGCAGGGTGTGCCCTCAGGTAGCGCGGCCATCTGTCTGCCCTCTCGTGCGGCTCTGGTGCGAATCACGTTCGGCTCTCGCATGCGGCGATATGCCCGGTTTGCCCCTCATTCGGTCACCCTAGCCAGTCCCCCCGCCGACCGCGCGCCCGCGCCCGCGCGCGCCCGCAGCACGGCGCGGCCGGCCGGAGCCCGCCCCGACCGGCCGCGCCACACCCCGCCCCCGGCTACCCGACCACCACCACCGACGCCACGCGGGCCGCCGACGTACCCAGCCCCGTCGGCCCGCTGGGCACCACGCCCGCCCGCGGCATCTCGACCTGCGGCACCTCCACCTGCGGCGCCTCCGCACGACCGAAGTGCCGCCTCAGGTCCTCCTCGCCGTACCGACGGCACTCCCGGTGCCAGTGCAGGATCCCGGCGATCCAGTTCTCCAGCTCCCCGACGTACCCGCCGAGCAGCTCGCGCGCCGCGCCGTCGAGCCCGAAGTCGTCGAACAGGACCGGGAGTTCCTTCTCCGCGACGTGCTGGAACTGGGCGAGCCGCGAGTGCATCAGGTCGTCGACGATCCGGACGGCCGACGGGTAGTCGCAGCCGAAGAAGTTCTGGACCACCAGGACGATGTTGTGCACCTCGCCCTCGTACTCGATCTCCTTCTGGTACGAGAACAGGTCGTTGATCATGCAGGCGTAGTCGGCCGCCGAGTTCTCCAGCGAGCGCATCACGCCGTGCTCGTACACCTCGGGTGGAACCGTCCGGCCGTGGCCGATCCGGCTGAGGCTCATCGTGAGGTCGGAGCCGAAGGTGGCCCGGCGCATCTCCAGGTAGTCGACCGGGTCCGGGATCCGGTGCTGCACCTGGTTGGCGATCTCCCAGACCCAGCTGTGGAGCATGTCCTCGACGCTCCCGCGCACCTTCCGCCGGGACTCGGCGGTCATCGGCCCCGCCGTCCGCTCCCAGACGTAGGCCAGGCCGCGCTCCAGGGCGTTGGCAGGCTCCGGCACCAGGCCGCCGTCGTCGAGCGGCATGAACAGCGACAGCCGCTCGACGGCGGCCTTCGCCCCGGCCAGGTCCCGGGTGCTCCCGTGGACCCGGGGGAAGTAGTCGTCGGCCCAGGTGCCCCACAGCAGCCAGGCCGAGCCGAGGTCGAGCTGGTCGGCCGTGGCGTCCGGGTGCATGCCCGCCATGCAGAGCGGGAGGTCGTAGTCACGGGTGGACTCGGCCGTCCAGAGCGCGGACCCGGGAACGCCCGGCAGGTCGTCCAACAGGCCCATCCGCTGGGCCCATTCGACGGCCCGGTCGCGCGCGCCCGCCAGGTGCGGGCTCAGGGCCAGGGGGAACGGCACCCGGAACTCGGGCAGTCGGGACGGCCCGACGTGCCGGAACGGCACGTGGCCGTGCGAACGCGCCCGCCGCACCGCCGGATTCACGGTACCCGGCCCGGCGGGCGCCGCGGGTACGTCCGCCGCCTCCGGCACGGGCCCGCCGCCGCGCACCAGCTCCAGCGCCGACGTGCCGATCCCGCCGATCGCGAACGGGTCCCAGCCGCCCACGGCCTCGGCGGAGGCCTCGGAGACGGATTCCGCCGCCGCACCCCCGCCGTTCATGTAGCGACTCGACCGCATGTGCCACTCGTGCCCGCCGGACTGCCAGTCCTGCAGCCCCTTGACGTACGTCAGCACCCGCGCGCGGCCGATCGGTTCGAGCCCGGTCTCGGCGAACAGCACGGGCAGTTCGGTGAACACGGTGTTCTCGAACTGCTGGAGCCGCGAGGTGAGCAGGTCGTTGACCGCCTCCGCGGCCTCCTGGGTGGAGCACTCCAGGAACCGCTCCAGCACCAGGATGCCGTTGCTCAGCTCGCCCTCGTCCTCCACCTCCCGCTGGTAGGAGAAGATGTCGTTGCGCAGGTGCACGGCGTCGGCGAAGGCGTCCATCAGCACCCGCAGCGCGCGCGAACCCGAGACCTCCTTCGGCACCTCCGCCCCGGCGGCCACCTCGACGAGCTGCGCGGACCACGGCGCGCCGCCGACCTTCCTGCGCATCTCGATGTACTCGACCGGGTTGGCGATCCGGCCGGCGTTGATGTTGGAGAGCTCCCACAGCGACTCGTCGAGCAGGTTCCTGGTGCTCTCGGCGAACCGGACCCGCCAGTCCTCGCCCATCGCCGGCACGGTGCGCCGCCAGAGGTCGGCCAGGCCCGCCTCGACCGGGTTCTCCGGCTCGGGCACCGGGGCGGCCGGGTCGGCGGGCATGAACAGCGGCAGCCGGTCCAGGTGCGCCTTGCCGCCCTCGCGGTCGTTGGTCCGCTTGTACACGTCGAGGAAGTGGTCGTCGAAGAAGAAGACCCACACGTACCAGTCGGTGACCAGCGACAGCGCCTCGGCGGAGGCGTCGGGGTGGGTGTAGGCGCAGAGCAGGCCGTAGTCGTGGGCGTCGAGGTCCGCCTGGTCCCAGATGCCGGACCCCTCCAGCATGCCCATCTCCCGTGCCCAGGCGGAGGAGTGGGCCCGGGCGTCGTCGAGATGGGGGTTGAGGCGCGCCGGGTGCGGCACGTAGAAGGACGGCAGTTCGAACGGCTGGGTCACGGCGGGCGAGCCTTTCTGGACGCGTCGATTGGACCAAGAATGACCCGCGCGCCCTTCCCGGCACCGGCACAACAAGAACAGTCATATGAGATGACCCACTTGCTCGAACCCCCGGTCGAACTCCCGCCCGAGCGACCGCTCAACGCCGGCCCGCCCGTACGGGATCGGACGCCCCACCTGCCTCACCTGCCACAACCACCCGCCCAGCGGAGCGCACACCCACCGGCGCGCGCCACCAGCCCCGCCCCCTCACCACGCACGCACCACCCGCGAGCCCCTGCGGCTCCGAACGGCCGGAAGGACGGGCCGAGTTCGGCCCGTCCTTCCCGGGTGGCGTACTGCGAGGTCGGCCGCTTCAGGCCGCCAGGCCGAGGACCAGCGAGGCCGCCGCCGGAGCGAGGTAGACCAGCGGGAACGGCACGTGCGCGTAGCAGCGGGCACGGACGACGGTCAGCGCAGCACCGGCGAAGTAGAGGATCAGGCCGATGGCGGCGAGACGGCCGATCCCCGGGACGAAGAGGCCCACCAGGAGGCCTGCGGCGCCCGCGGCCTTGGCGATCCCGAGCCACACCCACCAGCTGCGCGGGACGCCGTACTCGGCGAGCGGCTCGACGACGTACTTGGCTCCGGCGAAGACCGAACCGGCCGAGAAGCCGGCCATGACGGCGCCGAGGACGGTGACGATGACGTAGGCCATGGACATTGAAGTGCTCCCCACTCGCTGGCTGGTTGGTCCGACACTCCTTCGACCCGCGGGACGCGGCGAGTGTGACCGCCACGGGGGAAAAAATGTTCCGCCCAGCGGTGGGGTGTTGGCACCGGACGCCCCCAACAACCGCTCCGCCAACGAACAAACCAGCCGCACCAAGGCCTTGATCCTCAAGAGTTCCCCACCTACGGGCGTGTTGACCACCACCCCTCCCGCGCCGTCGACCAGACTGGGCGCCTACCCGACCGATCCACTCCGAGGAGGGCCCCATGGACGTCACCGTTCGGCTCGCACAGCAGCCCGAGGCCGACGAACTGCTCGGACGCAGTGCGCTCGCCGCGCTCGTCGGCATGCTGCTGGACCAACAGGTGCCCATGGAGTGGGCGTTCACCGGCCCGCTGACCATCGCCCAGCGGCTCGGACGGAACGACCTGGACGCCCACGAGATCGCCACGTACAACCCCGAGGAGTTCGTGGCGCTGCTCTCCGCGAAGCCCGCCGTGCACCGCTACCCGGCCGCGATGGCCAAGCGGGTGCAGCAGCTCTGCCAGTTCCTCGTGGCGCAGTACGACGGCGAGGCCGCCGCGCTGTGGAAGGACGCCAGGACCGGCAAGGAGCTGCTGAGCCGGCTCAACGCGCTCCCCGGCTTCGGCAAGCAGAAGTCCCAGATCTTCCTGGCGCTGCTCGGCAAGCAGTACGGCGTGCGGCCGGACGGCTGGCGCGAGGCGGCCGGCGCGTACGGCGAGGAGGGCGCGCACCGCTCGGTCGCCGACATCACCGGGCCCGAATCCCTCGTCCTGGTGCGGGAGTTCAAGCAGGAGGCGAAGCGCGCCGCGAAGGAGGCCAAGGCCACCGCCAAGGCGCGCTGAGCAAGCACGGCCGCCCGGCCCGCCCGACCCGCCGGCCCACCAAAAACCGCCCGGCCGCCCGACCCGCCGACTCAGGCCGCCGCCGGCCGGGCGGCGGCCCTGCGCTCGTCCGCGTCCGCCAGCCAGAAGTACACCGGCGGCAGCCCGAGTTCGAGCGCGGCCAGCACCGCCTGGAACGCGCCCGGCCAGCCCGTCGCCGCGAGCGACAGCAGCCGCCCCGCGCCGCCGAGCAGGAACACGCCGGCGAGCCACCGGACGGTGCGCGCCGGGATCGTCGCCTGCCGGGCGAGCCGGATCCAGGCGGCGCCGTACCCGGCGAAGATCGCGCCCATGAAGCGGCCCCAGCTGTCGATCGTCGCCCCGGCGTGTTCTTCGCCGGGGAGCACGGCGTTCCCCACCAGCACGTGCGCGAGGCCGATCGCGACGCACGCGATCCCCATCGTCCACGCGAGCGCCCGCAGTGCCTTGGCCATGACCCACCCACCCCATCGCCCCGGTTGACGCATGCCGTCTGGTTGACACGTGTCTACTTCCATGAGGCACCCGCTAGTAGACACGTGTCAAGTAGTCTTCACCCGTGCCACCACGCCAGCGCCTCTCCCCCGCCGACCGCCGCGCCCAGCTCCTCTCCGTCGGCGCCCGGCTGTTCGCCGCCCGGCCGTACGAGGAGGTGCTGATGGAGGAGGTCGCCGCGCAGGCGGGCGTCTCCCGCGCCCTGCTCTACCGGCACTTCCCGGGCAAGCACGACCTGTTCGCCGCCGTCTACCAGCAGGCCGCCGACCAGCTGCTGGCCCGGTCCCGCTTCGACCCGGCCGACACGCTCGTCGAGCAGCTGGTCGAGGGCATGGACGCGCACCTCGACTACTTCGTCGCCAACCGGCACGCCGTCCTCGCCGCGAACCGCGTCCTGGCCGGTGACCCGGTGATCCAGACGATCATGACGAACGAGCTCGACGCCCTGCGCTCCCGCCTCCTCGGCGTGCTCCCCCTCGCCGACGACGACACGCGCGCGGCGGTGTCCCAAGTCCTGCGCAGCTGGCTGGTGTTCGTCCAGGTGCTGGTCGTCGACTGGCTCACCGAGGAGACCTGCACCCGCACCGAACTGCGCGACGCCTGCATCGGCGGCTGCATCGGCGCCCTCCGCCCGCTGCTGCCCGTCGACCCGGCGCCCGACTGGCCGCGCTGAGAACCGCCGGGAGGATCACCCCAGCCGCCGGTACGGGTAGCGCCCCCGGATCCGCCGGACGAAGTAGCGGCCGTGGCTGTCTGCCGCCATCAGCTCCCGGTGCACCCGGGCCGGTACGGCCGCGTACTCGTACACGCGCCCGCCGAGGAACTCCAGCTCCAGCCGCCGCGCCGGGCGGTCGTACCCGACCGAGCGCAGCACCGAGGAGTCCACCGCCGTACGGTCCATGACCCAACCAGTGTGCGCACGAGGGCCCCGGCCGCGCATCGCGACCGGGGCCCTCGCCCGTAAGAGACCGTACGGAACCGTCAGACCAGCTCGGGCTCCCGCTCCTCGACGACCGCGTCCTCCGCGCCCGGCTCGGCACCCGCGGCGACGGCCTTGCGCCGCGGCAGCGCGAACATCAGCAGGAACACCACCACGAGCACCCCCGCGACCCACCACATCGCGTGGACGAAGGCCCCGCCGAACGCGTCCCCCACGGCCGTCGGCGCGACGACGTCGTCCATCGCCCCGAAGAAGGCCACCGAGACCAGCCCGAGCCCGAGCGCGTTGCCCACCTGCTGCACGGTGTTGATCAGGCCCGACGCCGAGCCGGCGTGCTCGCGCGGCACCTCCGCCAGGATCGCGTCGGTGATCGGCGCGACGATCAGCCCCATCCCGAGGCCCATCACCACCAGCGGCAGCGCCATCTGCCAGGGCGCGATCGCCGTCCCGTACCGGTCCGCCTCCCAGATGTAGGTGAGCACGCCCGCCGCCATCACCAGCGCGCCCGCCTGGAGCACCCGGCGCCCGAAGCGCGGCACCAGCTTCTGCACGGACAGCCCGGCCGCCGTCGAGACCGCGAGCGAGAACGGGATGCCGGTCGAGCCGGCCTTCAGCGGGCTCCAGCCGAGGCCGATCTGCATGTAGAGGGTCCACACCAGGAAGAAGATGCCGCAGACCACGCCGAAGGTGAGCTGCACCCCGATGCCGGCCGCGAAGGACTTCACCCGGAACAGCGAGAGCTCCACCAGCGGCGAGCCGTCCCGCCGCGCCTTGGCCTTCTCGTACACCACGAACAGCGCGAACACCGCGAGGCTGCCGGCCATCGACAGGTACCCCCAGAGCGGCCAGCCGGCCTCCCGCCCGTGCGTCAGCGGGTAGATCAGCATCAGCAGGCCGAGGCTCGCGAGGGCCACGCCCACCAGGTCCAGCTTGAGCGCCTTCTCGGCCTTGGACTCGCTGATGAACCGGCGCCCGGCCAGCAGGCCGGCCAGGCCCACCGGCAGGTTGATCAGGAAGATCGGCCGCCAGGCCAGGCCGAAGAGGTCCCACTGGGTGAGCAGCGCGCCGATCAGCGGCCCGGAGACGGCGCCGAGGCCGATCACCGCGCCGAACATCCCGAACACCTTGCCGCGCTCCTCCGCCGGGAACGTCGCGTGGATGATCGAGAGCACCTGCGGCACCATGAGCGCCGCCGTGCCGCCCTGGACCACCCGCATCGCGACCAGCATGTCCGGTCCGGTGGCCAGGCCGCACAGCGCGGACGCGAGCGTGAAGCCGCCGATGCCGACCAGGAACAGCCGCTTGCGGCCGTAGATGTCGCCCAGCCGTCCGCCGGTGATCAGGCCGATCGCGAAGGCGAGCGCATAGCCGCCGGTCACCCACTGGATGGCGCTGAAGGAGGCGCCGGTGTCCTCCTGGATGCTGGGGACGGCGATGTTGACGATGGTCACGTCCACCAGGTCCATGAAGGAGGCGACCATCACGATCGCCAGCGCGATCCACCTCCGCCGGTCGGTGTCCACTGTGCTCATCACACGCTCCTCGTTCGTCTCGCTCGTCGGCACGTGGAAGACGGTAGGGGGCATGTAGGCCAGATCCTGTCCCAGTTCTCCGGCATCCTGGACGGCATGACCGACACCCCGGCTCGCCTGCTGAACCTGCTCTCCCTGCTGCAGACCCCGCGCGAGTGGCCCGGCAGCGAGCTCGCCGAGCGGCTCGGCGTCAGCGCCCGGACGATCCGGCGCGACATCGACCGGCTGCGCGACCTCGGCTACCCGGTGCAGGCGACGATGGGCGCGGTCGGCGGCTACCGGCTGGTCGCGGGGACGGCGATGCCGCCGCTGCTGCTGGACGACGAGGAGGCCGTCGCGATCGCCGTCGGACTGCGGGCCGCGGCCGGGCACGCGGTGGTCGGCATCGAGGAGGCGTCCGTCCGGGCGCTGGGCAAGCTGCTCCAGGTGCTGCCGGGGCGGCTCCGGCACCGGGTGGGCACGCTCAACGCGGCCACCGTGCCGCTGATGACCGGGGACGGCCCGACCGTCGACCCGGACGACCTCACCGTGCTCGCCGGCGCCGTCGCCAACCACGAGCGCGTGCGCTTCGGCTACCGGGCCCGCGACGGCGCCGAGACCCGCCGCAACGTCGAGCCCGAGCGCCTGGTCTCGACCGGCCGCCGCTGGTACCTGGTCGGCTTCGACCTCGACCGGGACGACTGGCGGCTCTTCCGCGTCGACCGGCTCAGCGAGCCCTTCGCCACCGGCGCGCGCTTCACGCCGCGCCCGCTGCCCGCCGACGACGCCGCCGCGTTCGTCGCCGACAAGCTGCGCCGCCGGAACACGGCGTACACCATGGTCGCCACCGTGCACCGCCCCGCCGACGAGGTCGACCGCTGGATGCCCTGGACCGGGGACTACCTGATCGAGCCGATCGACGACCGCACCTGCCGGCTGCGCTCCCGGGGCGACTCGCTCAAGTGGCTGGCGTCCGGACTGCTGCTGCTCGACTGCGAGTTCGAGGTGCACGAGCCCCCGGAGCTGATCGACCACCTGCGTACCCTGGCCGGCCGCGCCACCCGCGCGGCCGACCGGGCGCACTGAGACGACGGGACGTCAGACCCCGTACTCAGCGGTGAGCAGCGCCCGTCCGCGGGTGTGGAACGTGAGGTGGAAGCCGACCTGCGCCGGCGGGGTGTCGGCGGAGACGTCCAGCTTCTCGACGTCGAGCGCGTGCACCGCGAACACGTAGCGGTGCGGGGCGCCGGGCGGCGGGGCGGCGCCGTCGTACCGGTTCCCCGGGAAGTCGTTGCGCCCGTGGAAGGAGGCCGTGCCCGGCAGGGCGTCGTCCGAGGAGCCCGCGCCGCGCGGCAGTTCGGTGGTGTCGGCGGGCAGGTTCAGCGCGAGCCAGTGCCACCAGCCGGAGCCGGTCGGCGCGTCCGGGTCGTAGCAGGTGACGGCGATGCCGCGGGTGCCCTCGGGCAGGCCCGACCAGGACAGCTGCGGCGAGAGGTTGCCGCCGGCGTGGATGAACTCCTTTGCCAGCGTGCCGCCTTCGGTGATGTCCGCGCTGGTCAGCGGGAAGGACGGCACCTGCGGCAGGAACTCGTACGGAAGCGGCGGACGGACACTCATGGCGTGCACCTCTCACGGTCGGGATGACACCGGTCACTGTAACGGGGTGCACGTCCGATCCGGTCGCCCCTAAAGTCGACTCCATGGCCTCGAAATTCGCCCAGTTGCTCTCGGACTCCCGCCGCGCGCTGTTCACCATGCTCGGGATCCAGGCCGTCATCTGGTCCGTGCAGGTGCTGAACTGGCTGGACGACTACGACCTGTCCACGGAGTTCGGTCTGCGCTCGGAGCGGATCGGCGACCTGCCCGAGATGTTCACGATGCCGTTCCTGCACTTCAGTTGGGACCACATCATCTCCAACTCCTGGCCGCTGTTCGTGCTCGGCTTCCTGGCCGCCTACCGGGGCATGCGCAAGTTCCTGCTGGCCAGCCTGGTGATCGTGGTCTCCGGCGGGCTCACGGTCTGGCTGCTGGAGAGCCCGAACAGCGTGACGGCCGGGGCGAGCGGCATGGTCTACGGCTACCTCGGCTACGTGGTGCTGCGCGGGGTCCTCGACCGCAACGTGCTGGACGCGGTGGTCGGCCTCGGCGTCGCCGCGGTCTACTGGACGATCCTGATCGGCGTGCTGCCCGTCGTCCACGGCGTCAGCTGGCTGGGCCACCTCGGCGGGCTGATCGGCGGACTGGCCGCCGCCGTCCTGCTCCGCAACCAGGCGAACCAGGCGACCCGGGCGAACCAGGCAGCGCCGAAGCCCGCGCCGGCCCCCGCCGACTCCCGCTCCGCCCTGCTCAAGGAGCTGGACGACCTGGGCCTCTAGCCCGTCCGGCGCAGCGCCCGTCCAGCCAGGTATAGACCAATCCGAACCCCTGCGGCTAGCGTGGACGGCGCCCCCGCCCCCTGCTCCGGAGCCGCACCGTGGAGTCGTCCGTCCTCGCCTTCGCCACCGACCTGCTGGACGAGGGCCCCGACACCTTCTTCGGCAACCTCGCCGACCGCGCCGGGGTCGGCGGCGTCACCCTGGCCTCGGTCTACCACGAGGCCAGGGACGTCTTCCCGCACAACCCGCGCCGGGTGATCCGCTACCTGGAGCCGGGCGCCGCCTACTTCCGCCCCGACCCGGCCCGCTGGCACGGCCGCCGCCTCGCGCCCGTCCCGTCCACCGCCATCGGCGACCGCGACCCCTTCGCCGAGGCCGCCGACGAGGCCCGCCGCCGCGGCCTCAAGCTGCACGCCTGGACGGTGTTCTGCCACAACGACCGGCTCGGCTTCGCCCACCCCGACTGCGCCCCGGCCAACGCCTTCGGCGACCGCCACCTCACCGAGCTGTGCCCGGCGAACCCGGAGGTCCGCGCCTACGCGCACACCCTCGTCACCGACCTGGCCCGCTACGGCGTGGACGCGATCCGCGCCGAGTCGCTGCACTTCCACGGCCTGCGCCACGGCTACCACCACGAGCGCTACTTCGAGGAGCTCGGCCCCGCCGCCGAGGCCCTGCTCGGCGTCTGCTTCTGCCCGCACTGCCGCACGGCCGCCACCGGCGCGGGCATCCCCGCCGACGACGTCGCCGAGGCCGTGCGCGCCGAGCTGCGCCGTCGCCTCGCCGACGAGACGGCCGCCGCCGAACCGGCCGCACTGGACGAGCTCGCGGACGGCGCGTTCGCCGCCTACGTGGACGCCTCCGCCGCGACGGTCACCTCGCTGGCCGCCGACCTGTCCGCCGAGGCCCGGAGCCATGGCATGCGGCTGAGCTTCATGGACGGCGGCGGCCCCGGAAAGGGCTGGCTGTCCGGCATCGACCTGCCCGCGCTCGCCGGCGCGGCCGACCAGGTCGAGACGCTCGGCTACGCGAAGACCCCACAGGCCGTCCGGGAGAAGATCGCCGCCTTCGCCCTGCACGGCGTGCGCCCCCAGGACATGGCGGTCATCCTGCGCCCGATGTCCTCGGACTGCGACGGCCCGGAGAACCTCGCCGCCAAGCTCGCCGTCCTGCGCGAACTCGGCGTCCCCGAGGTCGAGTTCTACAACTACGGCCTGATGCGCCTGTCCTCCCTCGACCGCATCGGCGCCGCGCTCGCCAACTAGGGGCCTATCTCCTCCGCTTGGACGTCCCGAACAGGCTGCGCGAGATCTCCTGCCCGAGCTGCTTCCCGGCCGAGCGGGCGAGCGACTTCACCGTCGGGTTGTTCAGGAGCGAACCGAGCAGCCCGCCCGCCCCGGCGTGCGCGCCGGCGCGCTCGGCCTCCCGGGCCGCGTCGCGCGACGGCTCGGGGACGGGCGCCGGCGCGGCCTCGGCGCGCGCCGCCCTGGCCGCGAGCTTCTCGTACGCCGATTCGCGGTCGATCACGTCCCGGTAGCGCGCCGTCAGCGGCGAGGCGTCCACGAGCGCCCGGAGCGTGCCCTCCTCGATCGGCCCCATCAGCGACTGCGGCGCCCGCAGCCGGGTCGCCGCGACGGGCGTCGGCGCGCCCTTCTCGGACAGGACGGTCACCACGGCCTCCCCGGTGCCGAGCGAGGTCAGCACCTCGCTCAGGTCGTACGAGGACCGGGGGAAGGTGGAGACCGTCGCCTTGAGCGCCTTGGCGTCGTCCGGGGTGAAGGCGCGCAGCGCGTGCTGCACCCGGTTGCCGAGCTGGGCGAGCACGTCGGCGGGCACGTCCTTCGGCGTCTGGGTGACGAAGAAGATCCCGACGCCCTTGGAGCGGATCAGCCGCACGGTCTGGGTGATCGCCTCCAGGAAGGCCTTGGACGCGCCCTTGAACAGCAGGTGCGCCTCGTCGAAGAAGAACACCAGCTTGGGCTTGTCGAGGTCGCCGACCTCGGGCAGCTCCTGGTAGAGGTCGGCGAGCAGCCACATCAGGAAGGTGGAGAACAGCCGCGGCCGGTCCTGCACGGCGGGCAGCTCCAGCACCGAGACGACGCCCCGGCCGTCCGCCGCGGTGCGCAGCAGCTCGGAGGTGTCGAACTCGGGCTCGCCGAAGAACGCCCCGGCGCCCTCGTTCTCCAGCACCGTCAGCGCGCGGAGGATCACCCCGGCGGTGGCCGACGAGAGCCCGCCGACGGTCCGCAGCTCCTCCTTGCCCTCGGGCGAGGTGAGGAAGCCGATGACGGCGGTGAGGTCCTTGAGGTCGTACAGCTCCAGGCCGGCCCGGTCGGCGTAGTGGAAAACGAGGCTGAGCGAGGACTCCTGGGTCTCGTTCAGGTCGAGGACCTTGGCGAGCAGCAGCGGCCCGAAGCTGGTGACGGTGGCCCGGACCGGGATGCCCGCGCCCGCGCCGCCGAGCGAGAAGAACTCGGCCGGGCAGCCCGTGGCCGTCCACTCCTGGCCGACCTCGGCCGCCCGCGCGGCGGTGCGCTCACCGGGCGCGCCGGGCGCGGACACCCCGGAGACGTCCCCCTTGACGTCGGCGAGGAACACCGGCACGCCCTGCGCCGAGAGCTGTTCGGCGATCAGCTGGAGGGTCTTGGTCTTGCCGGTGCCGGTCGCGCCCGCGACCAGCCCGTGCCGGTTGAGGACGGCGAGCGGGACGCGCACCTGGGCGTCGGGGTAGGCCGTGCCGTCCAGGAGCACCGCGCCGAGGTCGAGCGCGGGCCCGGTGAAGGCGTAACCGTCGGCGATCTCCCGGACGGCCGGCGGGGTGAGGGCGGAGGACATCGGGGCACACTCCTGGGCAGAGCGGGATCGGGCCGCGCCAATGGGGCGGAACCTGACCGGAAACCGGGGGCGATGTTCGCGACATTTGCCATCAAAAAGCCGCAAACGTCCACCCGCAGTTCACACCCGAGCGCGTGGCGGCGTCGCGGCTGCTGCGCCATCCGCCGTCCGAACGGTAGGCTTTCCGTGTGATCTTCAAGCGCATCGGCAATGGGCGGCCGTACCCGGATCACGGCCGGACCAGCACCCGCCAGTGGGCCGACGTCGCCCCGCGCCCGGTGCGACTCGACCAGTTGGTGACCACCAAGGGACAGCTCGACCTCGAAACCCTGCTGGCCGAGGACTCGACCTTCTACGGGGACCTCTTCGCCCACGTGGTGAAGTGGCGTGGCGACCTCTACCTGGAGGACGGGCTGCACCGGGCCGTACGGGCCGCGCTGCAGCAGCGCCAGGTGCTGCACGCCCGTGTCCTCGACATGGAGTGACGGGCCCGCCCGCACGCTTCCGGACCGCCCCCTCGCCGCCGAGGCGGAGGGCGGTCCCGTCGTACCCGGACGCCTCCGCGCTCCCCTTTCGTACCCCCTTTCGGGTAGCCGGGTACTCCAGATGATGATCGTTTAGTACCTTCGCAGGCATCGGGCACTAATCTGCTGACTACGGCCGCGACCTGGGGAACCGTCCCCGCAGGCCGACTCGTCGTCATCCCGAGATCCGAATCCCGAGATCCCGAGTCATCCCGACCCCGCCCCGGCACCGAGGGGGAGACAAACCGTGAGCATGTTGACTCCCCAAGGCCTCAAGGGGAAGCAGTACCGCATCACCGGCAACGCCTATCCGCGGCTCGGCCGGCCGCCGAAGAAGAGCCGCAAGGTGATCGCCGGGCTCGCGGCGCTGCTCGCGCTGGCCCTGATCGGACTCGGCGGCGTTCAGCTCTACGACATCTTCACCGGCAAGAACAAGAACACCAGCGCGCAGGCCTGCGCCACGCCCTCCGGCAAGGCGCTCGCCGCCCCCACCCCCGGGGCCTCCCCGGGCGCGCCCGCCGCCTCCGGCGCCCCGGCGGCCGCCGGGCAGGGCGACCCGCACGCGATCCCGCAGCCGGCCACGGTCACCGTGAACGTCTACAACGCGACCACCAAGGCCGGCCTCGCCGGGCGGACCGCCGACGAGCTGAAGAAGCGCGGCTTCACCATCGGCAAGGTCGGCAACGCCCCGGCCGAGCTGGACAAGAAGGTGCCCGGCACCGCCCAGGTGATCGCCGGCCCGGCCGGCGCCGGCGCGTCCACCCTGCTCAGCTCGCAGATCGCGGGCGCCACCGCCACCGCCGACGCCCGCACCGACGCCAGCGTGGACTTCGTCATCGGCGACAGCTACAACGCCCTCCTGGACGAGACCCAGGCCGCCGCCGCGCTCGCCCTGGCCACCAAGCCCTCCCCCACCCCGACCGCCACCGGCAGCTGCTGAGCGCGCAGCGCCCACGGACGCGGAGAGCCCCCCGGCAGTGCGCCGGGGGGCTCTCGGTCGTTCAGGGGGGCGTGCGTCAGCCGGCGGTGCCGTACAGGCGGTCGCCCGCGTCACCGAGGCCGGGGACGATGTAGCCGTTCTCGTTCAGCCGCTCGTCCAGGGCGGCGGTGACCACGGTGACCGGCAGGTCCGCCAGCTCCCGCTTCATCACCTCGACGCCCTCCGGCGCGGCCAGCAGGACCACGGCGGTGACGTCGGTGGCGCCGCGCTCGATCAGCATCTTGATCGCCGCGACCAGCGTGCCGCCGGTGGCCAGCATCGGGTCGAGCACGTAGACCTGGCGGCCGGAGAGGTCGTCCGGCATCCGGGTGGCGTAGGTGGAGGCCTCCAGGGTCTCCTCGTTGCGGACCATGCCGAGGAAGCCGACCTCGGCGGTCGGCAGCAGGCGGGTCATCCCGTCCAGCATGCCGAGACCGGCCCGCAGGATCGGGACCACCAGCGGACGCGGGTAGCTGAGGCGGGTGCCGATGGTGACCGCCACGGGCGTGGTGACCTCCACCTCGTCGGTGCGGACGTCCCGGGTGGCCTCGTACGCGAGGAGGGTCACCAGCTCGTCGGTCAGGCGACGGAAGGTCGGCGAGTCGGTGCGCTCGTCGCGCAGGGTGGAGAGCTTGTGGGCGACCAGGGGGTGGTCGACGACGTGGAGACGCATGTACCGAGGTTAGCCCGGCGCCGGACGCCTGTACGACACGCCGCGGGCCCGCGGCGCGCGGCGGGGGCTCACTCTGTCGTGACACGCCGTGACGCAGGGCGAATGTCCGGACGGAACCGGTCGCCGTGGTATCAACCGGGCCGATCTGGGAATGTCACGTCTTATGACGAGCAACCCGAAGGCCGGGGGCGGCTCGGCGGAGGAGCCCACGGGCTCCTCGGGCGGCCGGGCGGGCCCGTCCGCGAGCCCCCCGGAGACCGAAGCGGAACGCCGCAAGCGGCGGGCCGTCTTCCTGCGCGAGCTCACCGAGGCGCGCGAACTGCGGGAGCGGGTCCAGCCCCGGCGGACCAAGGAGCGACGGATGCGCGAAGCGATGCGGATGCGAACCTTCCGGATCTGAGGCGGTTGCGGAGGGCCCGGGTCCGCCGTTCGACCGTCCCCGGACGGCCGGGGCGGCGCGCGGCCGGCCGCCGGCCGACGCTTCCGACACGACCTGCAAAGACGCGCTGCCGAACACCCCCCGCAAGGGCGGGCTTTCTGTCACGATTCCGATGGGACGGTCCGAACAGCGGGCCGCCTCTGGCGCGGGGGCGGCCAGATGTTCGCGTCGCCCGTGCGCGCCGACAGCCGAGACCGATGATCTTGGGAGTGTCCCTGGTGGCGTACTTCGCTGCAGTGCTTGCTCGCTCCGAGGACGGGTGGGACGTGAGCGAGACGGAGCTCGACGACGTCGAAACCCTGGCCGATCTGGCCGACCTGGCCCGCGACGCGGCGCAGGACGACGACAGCGTCCTGATCTTCATCGAACAGGAGGACGCCTGGTTCGCCATCGTCCGGGTGGACGGCGAGGAGGATCCGCGGATCTTCGTGTCGGACGGCGCCGCCGCCGCCCGCAGCTCGTACGGCTCCGTCCTCACCGACGAGCTGGTCGACCAGGCCGGCGAGAGCGAGTTCGGCGACCTCGACCACCTGGTCGTGGAGCTGGAGGACAGCGAGGAGGCCGAGGACCTGGGCGACGAGGCCGCCGACGACGCGGCCCCGCCCGGCGGCGTCCCGGTCGGCCCGCTCGGCGACTCGCACCTGCTGACCGAGTTCGGCCTGCCCTCCGACGAGCTGCTCGCCCTCAGCGGCGAGGGCGCGGTGCCGGGGGACGCCCTGGAGGAGATCGCCGAGGCCCTCGGCTGCGGCGAGGTCCTGGAAGCGGTCCGGTAGCGGGCAGCGGGCCGACCGGTGTCCGACGCCGGATGCCCGACACTGGATGCCATGCAGTCCGCCACCCCCGCAGCCCCCCTGATCGCCCCGCTGCCCGCCCCCGTCCGCCCCGACCCGGTCCGTGACCGGTGGGCGGCGCCGATGCGCCTCGCGATGGCCGAGGCCGCCCTGGCGCCGGCCACCGGCGACGTCCCGGTCGG
>NZ_JBFBDY010000081.1:0-20772 GCF_040683475.1 Kitasatospora sp. NPDC093558
CACGACCGGACGATCGGTGCCGACCCCGAAGCCGCGCATCGCGGCGCCGAACTCCTCCAGGTCCGGCAGGGGGTGGCGGCCCCCCTGACCGGGAGCGCCGGGCGGGGCCGCGAGGTCCCGGTCCAGGTCGACGAAGTGGGCGCCCGGCAGGTGTCCGGCCCGGTACTCCTCCGCCGCCGTCGGGCCGCCTGCGGCCGCACCGACCAGCTGGTAGCGCACGTCCAGCAGCACCGGCGGGCGCGAGGAGGCGAGCGCCTCCCGCAGCTCGGCCGCGGAGATCAGCGGGGAACCGTCGTTGTAGGTGGTCATGCGGGCCATTGTCGCGCAGAGCGGCCGAACCGCCGCTCTTTGTGGGGTCTTTGCCGGAATTTCCGCGCGGCCCGAGGGTTGGTCGCACGCCGGAGTGGAAGCATCACCCTCGCGTGCGCGAATTCCGTGCGCCAACCGCCCGTGAGGAGGCCCGCATTGCCCGCGGTGAAACTCCGGCTCGCCCAGGGCACGCCGTGCTGGGTCAGCCTGCTGACCGACGACCTGGCCGGCGCCCGCGCGTTCTACGGCGACCTGCTCGGCTGGAGCTACTCCCCCGGGCCGGCCCAACTCGGCGACTACGTCCGGGCCGAGCTCGACGGGCAGCCCGTCGCCGGCCTCGGCGTCTCCAGCGCCACCGGTTTCCCGGTGCAGTGGACCACCTACTTCGCCGTGGACAGCGCCGACTCCGTCGCCCAGCTCGTCCGCGAGTGCGGCGGCACCGTCGCCGTCGGCCCCCTCCAGGCCGAGCGCGCCGGACGGATGGCCATCGCCGCCGACGTCTCCGGCGCCGTCTTCGGGCTGTGGCAGGGCGAGGAACACGTCGGCCGCGAGGCCGGACCGGAACCCGGCGGCCCCGCCTGGGCCGAACTGCTCACCCCCGACGCCGAGGGCGCCGCCGCCTTCTACGCCACCGTCCTCGGCCGCACCCTCCGGCCCGGCGGCGAGGAGTCGGCGCTGCTGGTGCAGGGCCGGCCGGTCGCCGGCATCCGGCACCGCGCCGAACTGCGCGGCCACCCGCCGCGCTGGCGCATCCACTTCGCCGTCCGCGACACCGAACTCACCGCCCGCCGCGCCGTCGAACTCGGCGGGCGGGTCCTGGTCGGACCGCACGACACCGCGCGCGGCCGGGCCGCCCGCCTGGCCGACCCGCAGGGCGGGCACTTCTCCGTCCTGGAACCCCGCTAGAAGAACTGCCCTACGCCTGGGTCTGCTCGAAGGGGAGCACGTCCGGCGAGAGCACCGAGGCGCGGGCGGTCGCCGCGGTCAGGCGACGGCGGTGGTGGCGACGGCACAGCACCTCGTAGCCGACCTCGTCCTCCTTCACCGAGATGTCGCCGATCACGACCTGCGCGCCCTCGACGACCATCACGCCGCCGACCGTCCGCGCGTTGTGGGTGGCCCGCGCGCCGCACCAGCACAGCGCCTCCACCTGCAGCACCTCGACCCGGTCGGCCAGCTCGATCAGCCGCTGCGAGCCCGGGAACAGCCGGGTGCGGAAGTCCGTCGTGATCCCGAACGTGTAGACGTCGATGTCGAGTTCGTCCACCACCCGGGCCAGCTGGTCGACCTGCTCGGCCGCGAAGAACTGGGCCTCGTCGCAGATCAGGTAGTCCACCCGGCCGCCGGCCGACAACCGCTGCACCACGTGCGCGTGGAAGTCGAAGTCGTCGGTCACCTCGACCGCCTCGGCGCGCAGGCCGAGCCGGCTGGAGATGGTCGCCGCGCCGGCCCGGTCGTGGCGGGTCAGGATGACCCCCTGCCGGCCGCGGGCGGTGTGGTTGTGGTCCATCTGCAGCGCCAGCGTCGACTTGCCGCAGTCCATCGTGCCCGAGAAGAACACCAGTTCAGCCATGGGTGGAGCAAGGGCCTTTCACATCAGGGGACTTCGGGCACCGGGGAAGCGGTGGCAGCGGTGCTGCGGACGACATCGGCGGCACGGCTCAGGCACGCACTTCGAGCAACGGCACGAACTGCTCGACCGGGGTCATCGAACCGTGCAGGCCGATCATCGCCGACTCGCCGGGCTCGTTGCGGGAGGCGATGATCGCGACGTCGTCCCGGGCCGCGGCGACCACGTCACCGATCCGCGCGTACACCCGCTCGTCCACGGCCGGGCCGAACCAGCCCGCCGCGATCGCCTCGTCCCTGGTCGCCACCCACATCCGGTCGCCGAGCACCTCGCTCCACACCGTGTGCACGTCGGCCGCCGCCCCCGGCACCGCGTACACGTGCCGGGCCCGGCCCTCGCCGCCCAGCAGGGCCACGCCCGCGCCGAGCTCCCAGTCCTCGTCGAAGTCGATCCGGTCCTCCGGCGCGATGTCGATCATGCCGTGGTCGGCCGTGACGTACATCGCCGAGCGCGGCGGCAGCTGCTCGGCCAGCCGCCGGGCCAGCCGGTCCACCGCGTCCAGGGTCATCCGCCACTCGTCCGAGTCCACGCCGAAGCGGTGGCCCGCGCCGTCCAGCTCGCTGACGTACGTGTACACCAGCGCCCGGTCGTGCTCGGCCAGCCAGGCCGCGGCCTGGTCCATCCGCTCCTCGCCGGTGGTCCGGCCCATGAACGTGCCGCCGGACAGCGCCACCCTGGTCAGCGGGGTCTGCGCGAACAGCGGGGAGGACACCTGGGCCGTCGCCACCCCGGCCGCGTGCGTCCGCTCGAAGACCGTCGGGTACGGCTGCCAGGCCGCCGGGTCCGTCGGCGGCTGCCAGCGCAGCTGGTTCATCAGGTACCCGGCACCGGGAACCGCCACCGTGTACCCGGCCAGACCGTGCAGCCCCGGCGGGGTGCCGGTGCCGACCGAGGCCAGCGAGGTCGCCGTCGTCGACGGGAACCCGGCCGTCAGCGGACGGCCCGTGCCGGCCATCGAGCTGCCCGCCAGCGATGACAGGAACGGCGCGTACTCGGGGTGGCGCAGCAGCAGCTCCCAGCCGAGGCCGTCGACCAGGAACACCACCACGCGGTCGGCCGGGGCGATCGGCAGCGTCGCCGAGAAACCCTCGACGCCCAGTCCCGCCGCGACCGAGGGCAGCAGGTCGCAGAGCGAACCGCTGCCGTAGGCGGGAGCGGGGGCGGAGGCGGGATCGAGGATCTCGAAGGCGTCGTAGCCGTCGGAAGGTGCGAAAGACATGGATCCGGTTTCGTGGCGGGTCGTCGGCGCGGTCGGCAGCGGTCGGCAGCGGTCGTTCCGAGCGGGCGGTCGGGCGGCGGCGCGGCTCAGGCCCGCGGGGCGTTGCTGATCGTCGCGTCCGACAGCGCCCGGGCGAACACCAGCGCCTGCGCGACCGTCTCCGGGCCGTCGCCGGCCTCGCTCACCCGCAGTGACAGGTCGTCAGCCGTCGCCGAACCCGTGTAGCCGTGATCCGCCTCGCAGTTCGGGTCCGAGCAGCCCGCCGGCTCCAGGTCCAGCCGCTGCACCGCGCCCCAGCCGATCGTCAGGACGACCTCGCGCGGCAGCGTGCCCGGGGTGTACGTCTCCGGGTTCGCCACCATCCGGCTCACCACGACCGAACCGATCCGGTCCAGCCGGACGCTCTCCGTCGACGTCGTCGCGAGCGGCACCGACGGGCTGGCGGCGTCCCCGGTCTGCTCGTCGGTGTGGCTCACCACGAACCGGGTCGGGGTCAGCACCAGCACGGTGACGTGGCGGCGCACCTCGTTGGCGTCGAACGTCGTCTCCTGGTGCACCAGGTACGAGCTGATCGGCTCCGGGCCGACCGCGGACTCCACCGCTTCGGACACCAGGGCCGGGTAGTAGCCGCTGCGCTCGATCGCCGAGCGCAGGTCCTGAGTGGTGGTGGTACCGGTCTTCGCCATAACTCCATCCTGGCATGGTCCGCCGACGAAGCGGGCGGCGCGGCGCCGAGCTTCGGACAACAGCGCCCACGGGCAGGCGCAACCAAGGAAGGTTACAGGCTGCTCATGGCGCGCGGGCCCAGATCGCTGCGGACGGGCAGGGGCGCGATGCGCACCCGCGCCCCCAGGATCGCCAGCCCGTGCGGGCCCACGACCACCGGTTCGAGGTCCACCGACGCGACCTCCGGCAGGTCGTCCACCAGCCGCGACACCCGCAGGAGCAGCTCCTCCAGCGCGCCCGTGTCCACCGCCTCCGCACCCCGCCAGCCGAACAGCAGCGGCGCCGCCCGGACCTCCCGGATCAGCCCGGCGACGTCCTGATCGGTGGCCGGAACCAGTCGGTGCGCGACGTCGCCGAGGAGTTCGGCCGGCGCGCCGGCCAGACCGAAGGACAGGATCGCGCCCACCGCCGGGTCGACCGTGGCGCCGATCACGGTGTCCACCCCGCGCGGGGCCAGCCGCTGCACCACCAGCTCGGCCTGCGCGGCCCCGCCGAGCAGGGCGTCCAGCTCGCGGTGCGCGCGGCGCAGGCCCGGCTCGCCGGTCAGGTCCAGGCGGACGCTGCCCAGGTCGGGGCGGTGGCGCAGGTGCGGGGCGGTCGCCTTGAGCGCCACCGGGTAACCCAGCGCGGAGGCCGCCCGCACCGCCGTCTCCTCGTCCGGGGCGGGCAGCGTCGGCGAGACGTCGATGCCGTACTTCGCCAGCAGCGCGCGGGCCTCCGCGTCGGGCAGCGTGATCCGGGCACCGCCCGGCTGGGTGCGCGCGGCCACGGCGGCGCGGGTGGTCAGCGCCGCGTCCACCAGGGCCCGGGCCCCCGGCTCGTCGATCCGGTCCAGCTCGGGCACCCGGGCGGTCTCCTCCGCCTCGGCCATCCGACGGCGCCACTGCCCGTAGTGCACGGCGTGCGCGAGGGCGCGCACCGCACGCTCGGGCGCCGCGAACGCCGGGATGCCGCCCGGGCGCAGCCGCACCGGCAGATCGGTCAGCGCCAGGTGCGCCAGCACCAGCGGCTTGCCCAACTCCCTTGCCCGCTCGCCGGCTTCGAGCAGCGCGGCGGCGATCTCCGGGTCGTCCGAGCCCATCTCCGGGTCCTCGGGGCCGGTCAGCCGGCCGCCCATGAACGCGTGCGCGGACGTGCCGATCGGCGGGATCGCGACCGCGATCACCGCGTCCACGGCCGGATCGGACAGGGCGACGTCCAGCGCGATCCGGAAGTTCTCCCCGGTCGCGGCCGTGGTCAGGTCGACCGGCGTACGGGGGCGCAGGCCGGCGCTCAGGCAGGCGTCGTAGGTCAGCAGGCCGAGCGAGTCCGAGTTGCCGACCACCGCGACCCGGTCCCCCGGCGGCAGCGGCTGCTGCACCAGCAGCTCACCGGTGTCGTACAGCTCGGTGATCGTCTCCACCCGGGTGACCCCGGCCTGCTCGAACAGCGCGTCCACCGTCGCGTCGTGCAGCCCCGTCGCGGTGGCCGGGACGGCGTGACCGGGCGGCAGGCTCCCGGTGTGACGCGCGCCCTTCACGACGACGACCGGCTTCACGGCGGCCAGGCGGCGGGCGATCCGCGTGAACTTGCGCGGATTGCCGAACGACTCCAGGTAGAGCAGCACCACCTCGGTCGCGTCGTCCTCCGCCCAGTACTGCAGGAAATCGTTACCGGAGACGTCGGACCGGTTGCCGACCGACGCGAACGACGAGACCCCGAGACCCCGGCGGTGCGCGGCCTCCAGCAGCGCCACCCCGATCGCGCCGGACTGGCAGAAGATCCCGAAACCACCGCGCCGCGGCAGGTGCGGCGCCAGCGAGGCGTTCAGCGGGAGCCCGGGATCGGTGTTGATCAGGCCGAACGCGTTCGGGCCGACCACCCGCATCCCCGCCGCGCGGGCCTGGCGCACCAGCGCCCGCTGACGGTCACGGCCCTCCGGGCCGGTCTCCGCGTACCCGGCCGTCACCACGACCAGGCCCTGCACCCCGCGGGCGCCGCACTCGGCCACCGTCGCCGGCACCGCGCTCTCGGGGACGGCGATCACCGCCAGGTCCACCGGGCCCGGGATGTCCAGGACCGACCGGTACACCGGGACGCCGTCCAGCTCCGTCCCGGCCGGAGCCTTGCGGTTCACCGCGTAGACCGGGCGCACCGCCTCCTCGTCCCCGTGCTTGCTCTCGAACTCGGTGTCGAAACTGCCCAGCAGATCCCGCAGCAGCGCCCGGCCGACGGTCTGCGGATTGCGCGACACCCCGATCACCGCCACCGCACGCGGCGTGAGCAACCGCTGCACCGAACGCGCCTCCGCACGGTGCTCCCGCGCCCGCATCACCGCCAGCGAGCGGTCCGTCTGCTCCAGGCCGAACTCCAGGTGCACCACACCGTCCGCGAAGCTCCGGCGCTGCGTGTAACCGGCGTCCGTGAACACCTTCACCATCTTCCGGTTCTCCGGCAGCACCTCCGCCTGGAAACGACGGATCCCCCGCTCCTGCGCCACCGCCGCGATGTGCTCCAGCAACGCCGACGCCACCCCGCGCCCCTGGTGCGCGTCCTGCACCAGGAACGCCACCTCCGCATCCGTCCCGGTGTCCGACGGGCGGCCCTCGGCATCGATCCGGTCGTACCGCACGGTCGCGATGAAACGGTCCCGGACGACCACCGCCAGCGCCACCCGGTTCACGAAATCGTGGTGCGTGAAGCGGCGGACGTCCTTCTCCGAGAGCTTCGGATAAGGAGCGAAGAAACGGAAGTACTTCGACTGGTCCGAGACCTGCTCGTAGAACTCCACCAGCCGCCCGGCATCGGCCGGCGTGATCGGCCGGATCCGGGCCGTGCCACCGTCGCGCAGCAGGATGTCGGCCTCCCAGTGCTGCGGATAGTCCGGATGCCCTGGGTGCTGCGCCGCCGCGGAGTCGTCCACGATCGTCAGGTTATCCGGCGGCGAGCCGGATGGCGCCCGGCGTGCACGCGCGGCAGGCGCGCGGCAGGGTGGACAGGGCCACTGGCCGGGCCTTATGCCGGGAAAATGCCCCGAAAAGAAACAATCACAACTCCCGAACGCGGCGGCTCGCAGGGGTCGGCTGCATGCAACACTGGTCTAGACAACATGGCCGCTTCCCCGAGCACGGCCGTGACCAGCTTCACCGGAAAGGCACGTCTCATGGCCGAGCGCCGCGTCACCATCGGTTGGGCCGAGGGCCTGCACGCCCGTCCCGCCTCCATCTTCGTCCGCGCCGTCGCGGCCACCGGCGTGCCGATCACCATCGCCAAGCCGGGCGGCAACCCCGTCAACGCCGCCTCCATGCTCGGCCTGCTGGCCCTGGGCGCCCAGGGCGGCGAAGAGGTCATCCTCGCCACCGACGCCGAGAACGCCGACGAAGCCCTCGACCGCCTCGCCAAGCTCGTCACCGAAGGCCTCGAAGAACTCCCCGCCGCCGCCTGAGCCCACTCTCTCGACGCGCAGACGACCCGAACAGGGGTGCACCGCTCGGCGGTGCACCCCTGTTCGGGTGATCAGCCCTTCACGCAAACGACCTGCTTCAGGTGGGCGACCACCTCGACGAGGTCCTTCTGCTGCTCGATGACCTTCTCAATGGACTTGTAGGCGCCCGGAATCTCGTCCACGACTCCGCTGTCCTTGCGGCACTCCACGCCCTTGGTCTGCTCGACCAGGTCCCGCGTGGTGAATCGCTTCTTCGCCGCGTTCCGACTCATCTTGCGGCCGGCGCCGTGCGACGCGGAGTTGAACGCCGCCTCGTTGCCGAGGCCGCGAACGATGTACGAACCGGTACCCATCGAGCCCGGGATGATTCCGTAGTCGCCGGATCCGGCCCGGATCGCGCCCTTGCGGGTCACGAGCAGGTCGACACCGTCGTAGCTCTCCTCCGCAACGTAGTTGTGGTGGCAGCTGATGACCTCGTCGAAGGTGACCTTCGCCTTCGCGAACTCCCGGCGGACGACGTCCTGGAAGAGCGACATCATGAGGGCCCGGTTGTGCTTCGCGTACTCCTGCGCCCAGAACAGGTCCTGGCGGTAGGCCGCCATCTGCGGAGTGTCCGCGATGAACACCGCGAGATCCTGGTCGATCAGGCCCTGGTTGTGCGGCAGCGAGCGGGCGACGCCCATGTGATGCTCGGCCAGTTCCTTGCCGATGTTGCGCGAGCCGGAGTGGAGCATCAGCCAGACCACGCCAGTAGTATCAACGCATAGTTCTATGAAGTGATTTCCTCCGCCGAGCGTCGCCATCTGCTGCATGGCCCGCTCGCGGCGCCACTTCACCTCCGGGGCCACACGGTCGAACCGGCCCCAGAAGTCGTCCCACCCCGCCGTCGCGAAGCCGTGGAGCTTGCGCGGGTCGACCGGGTCGGTGTGGAGGCCGCGGCCGACCGGGATGGCCTGCTCGATCTTGGAGCGGAGGCGGGAAAGGTCGTCCGGGAGGTCCTTGGCGGTGAGGGAGGTCTTCACCGCGCTCATGCCGCAGCCGATGTCCACGCCGACCGCCGCCGGGCAGACGGCGCCCTTCATCGCGATGACGGAGCCGACCGTCGCGCCCTTGCCCAGGTGGACGTCGGGCATGACGGCGAGGCCGTGGAGCCAGGGCAGGGAGCTGATGTTGCGCAGCTGCTGCATGGCCGCGCCCTCGACGGTGGCCGGGTCGGTCCACATCCGGATGGGGACCCGGATTCCGGGCACCTCGGTGTACGACATGGGTGTTCGACCTCCAAGGTCGGTCAATTCACTGGGAGTTGCCGCGCGACGAGAATCCCGGCGCGGCTCGGGGAAGACCAGAAAGGTGCGCTCAGGCGCCCAGGGCACAGGGGGAGTACGGCCTTGGGGAGCGTCGTCGTATGGTTCGCTCGACCCGCATGGTGACCGCCTCCCTTCGTTCGTCTGAGTCCGAGGTCGGACTTCGTACGTCTGTGCTGTGCTGGGGGATATCTATCCACGGAACGGCCCCGGCCTGCAACGGATTTAAAAACGCGGCAGGCCCGGCGGAGCGGCGATCGCTCCAACGGGCCTGCCAAAAAAGACGGAGGGGTCAGCTGACGACCGTGACCTCGCCGATGCCGAGCTTCCGCACGTCCTCCGCGATCGCCGCGGCATCGCCGACCAGCACGGTGACCAGCCGGTCCGGCGGGAAGGCGGCGACGACGGCCTCGGTGGCCGCGGCGGTGGGCAGTTCGGCGAGCTGCCGGTAGACCTCGGCCTGGTAGTCGTCGGGCAGGTGCTGCTCGACCTGGTCGGCCAGGGTGCCGGCGACGGAGCCCGCGGTCTCGTACTTGAGCGGGGCGACGCCGACCAGGAACTGCACGGCCTCGTCCCGCTCGGCGTCGGTGAGGCCGTCTGCGGCGAGGGTGCGCAGGATCGTCCAGGTGTCCTTCAGGGCCGGGGCGGTGGAGGCGGTGTCCACCGAGCCGCTGATGGCGAGCAGGGCGCGTCCGCTGCCGTCGGCGGCGGAGCGCAGCGGCTGGGCGAAGGCGCGGACGCCGTAGGTGTAGCCCTTCTCCTCGCGCAGGACGCGGTCGAGGCGGGAGGTGAGGGTGCCGCCGAGGCAGTAGGTGCCGAGGATCTGGGCTGACCAGTCGGGGTGGTGGCGGTCGGGGCCGATGCGGCCGATGAGGAGCTGGGTCTGGACGGAGTCGGGCCGGTCGACGATGACGACGCGGCCGTGGTCGTCGGCAGTGACGGGGGCGTGGGCGGAGGCCGCGGCCGGGGTGCCGGTCCAGGCGCCGAGGGTGCTCTCCAGGAGGGCGGGCAGGTCGGTGCCGGTGAGGTCGCCGACCACGACGACGGTGCTGGTGGCGGGCCGGACGTGGGCGTCGTAGAAGGCCTTGACGGCGGTGCGGTCGATGGACTTGACGGTGTCGGCGGTGCCGCTGCGGGGGCGGGAGAGGCGGTCGGCGCCGTCGAAGAGTTCGGCGTAGAGGGCCTTGGCGGCGCGCCGGGCGGGGTTGGCCTGCTCGTGGACGATCTCGTCGAGGCGGTTGGCGACGAGGCGCTCGATCTCGTCCTCGGGGAGGGCGGGGGCGCGCAGGGCGTCGGCGAGGAGGGTGAGGCCGCGCTGGAGGCGGGAGGCGGGGACTTCGAGGGAGACGCGGATGCAGGGGTGGTCGGCGTGGGAGTCGAGGGTGGCGCCGGCGCGTTCGAGTTCGCCGGCGAACTCCTCGGCGGTGAGGGTGTCGGTGCCTTCGTTGAGGGCGCGGGCGAGGATGGCGGCGACGCCGTCGAGGCCGTCCGGTTCGGCGGCGAGCGGGGCGTCGAGGAGGACCTCGACGGCGACGAGCTGCTGGCCGGGGCGGTGGCAGTGCAGGACGGTGATGCCGTTGGCGAGGGCGGTGCGCTCGGGGGCGGGGAAGGCCCAGGGGGTGGGGGTGCCGGGCTGGGGCTGGGGGTGGAAGGTCATGGTGGGAACGTGGTCGGTGCTCATGCGGCGGCACCCTCCTCTTCGGAGTCTGCGGAAGCGGCGTCGGTGTCGGCCGTGGTGGGCTCGTAGGCGAGGACGGCCCGGTTGTCGGGGTGGAGCCGGGCCTTCGCGACGGCCCGGACCTCTTCGGCGGTGACGTCGAGGACCTTGGGGAGGGCGTCGTTGAGCAGCTTGGGGTCGCCGAACAGGACGGCGTAGCGGCAGAGTTCGTCGGCGCGGCCGGCGACGGTGGTGAGCCGGTCGAGCCATTCGCGCTCGATCTGGGCCTGGGCGCGTTCGAGTTCTTCGGGGGTGGGGCCTTCGGCGGCGAAGCGGGCGAGTTCCTCGTCGACGGCGGTGTCGATCTGCTGGAGGGTGGCGTCACCGGAGGTCTTGACGTCGAGCCAGCCGAGGCTGGGGGCGCCGGCGAGGCGGAGGAGGCCGAATCCGGCGGCGACGGCGGTGCGGTCGCGGCGCACGAGGCGGTTGTAGAGGCGGCTGGATTCGCCGCTGCCGAGGATGGTGAGGGCGAGGTCGGCGGCGTCGGCCTCGCGGGTGCCGTCGTGCGGGAGGCGGTAGGCGGCCATGAGGGCGCGGGAGGGGACGTCCTCGTGGATCTCTTCGCGCAGTTCGCGTCCGATGGTGTCGGGGAGTTCGCCGGAGCGGGGGGGCTGCTTGCCGTCGTGGGCGGGGATGCTGCCGAAGTACTTCTCGACCCAGGCGATGGTCTGGTCGGGGTCGATGTCGCCGACGACGGAGAGGACGGCGTTGTTGGGCGCGTAGTAGGTGCGGAAGAACGTGCGGGCGTCTTCGAGCGTGGCGGCGTCGAGGTCGGCCATGGAGCCGATGGGGGTGTGGTGGTAGGGGTGGCCGTCCGGGAAGGAGAGCGCGGTGAGCTTCTCGAAGGCGGTGCCGTAGGGGACGTTGTCGTAGCGCTGGCGGCGCTCGTTCTTGACGACGTCCCGCTGGTTCTCCATGGAGGTCTCGTCGAGTGCGGCGAGGAGGGAGCCCATGCGGTCGGCTTCGAGCCAGAGGGCGAGCTCGAGCTGGTGGGCGGGCATGGTCTCGAAGTAGTTGGTGCGCTCGAAGCTGGTGGTGCCGTTGAGCGAGCCGCCGGCGCCCTGGACGAGTTCGAAGTGGCCGTTGTTGGAGACGTTGGCCGAGCCCTGGAACATGAGGTGTTCGAAGAGATGGGCGAGGCCGGTGCGGCCCTTGACCTCGTGGCGCGAGCCGACGTCGTACCAGAGGCAGACCGCGGCGACCGGGGTGAGGTGGTCCTCGGAGAGAACGACGCGCAGGCCGTTGGCCAGGCGGTGCTCGGTGATGGCGATGCCTCGGCTGGAGGCGGGGGCCGGGTTGGCCATGCGCTCGGGTCCTTCCCGTCGTCGATGTCGGGGTTCGTGTGGCGTCCCCCATTGTGGTGCAACGCGCGAGGGGCGCGGATGTGTCCGCGCGGAGGGGGCGTTCGCCAGGGGCGGAAGAGGGGCGCTGGCCGGGAGTGTCGGTGTGAGGGTCCACAATGGGGGCGCCGCGCCCTGTTGCCCCGTCTTTCGAGCAGGGCAGTCGGCACGGCGACAGAGACTGATCGAGACACAGAGCAAGCGAGACGTAAGGGAGCCCCGCCGCGATGGCCCGCCGCAGTTCGCAGACCCCGCCGCCCGGAGACTTCGAGGAGCGGATCCTCGATGTCGACGTCGTGGACGAGATGCAGGGCTCCTTCCTGGAGTACGCCTACTCGGTGATCTACTCGCGCGCGCTGCCCGACGCGCGGGACGGTCTGAAGCCGGTGCACCGGCGGATCCTGTACCAGGCCAACGAGATGGGCCTGCGTCCGGAGCGCGCGCACGTGAAGTGCGCCCGTGTGGTGGGCGAGGTGATGGGACGGCTGCACCCGCACGGCGACCAGTCGATCTACGACGCGGTCGTCCGGATGGCGCAGCCGTTCTCGATGCGGCTGCCGTTGATCGACGGGCACGGGAACTTCGGTTCGCTGGGCAACGACGACCCGCCGGCGGCGATGCGTTACACGGAGTCGCGGCTGACGCCGGCGGCGATGGCGCTGGTGGAGTCGATCCACGAGGACACCGTCGACTTCGGGCCGAACTACGACGGCAGCGAGCAGGAGCCGCTGGCGCTGCCGGCGGCGTTCCCGAACCTGCTGGTGAACGGTGCGACGGGCATCGCGGTGGGCATGGCGACGAACATGCCGCCGCACAACCTGTCCGAGGTGGTGGCGGCGGCCCGGCACCTGATCAAGCACCCGAGCGCGGACCTGGACACGCTGATGCGGTTCGTGCCGGGTCCGGACCTGCCCACGGGTGGGCGGATCGTGGGTCTGGCGGGGATCCGGGACGCGTACGAGTCGGGCCGCGGGACGTTCAAGATCCGTGCGACGACGTCGATCGAGAGCGTCACGGCCCGCCGCAAGGGCATCGTGGTCACCGAGCTGCCGTACAACGTCGGCCCGGAGAAGGTCATTTCGAAGATCAAGGACCTGGTCAACGCGAAGAAGCTGCAGGGCATCGCGGACGTCAAGGACCTGACCGACCGCGAGCACGGGCTGCGGCTGGTGATCGAGGTGAAGAACGGCTTCGTGCCGGAGGCGCTCCTGGAGCAGCTGTACAAGCTGACGCCGATGGAGGAGACGTTCGGCATCAACAACGTGGCGCTGGTGGACGGCCAGCCGCTGACGCTGGGGCTGAAGGAGCTGCTGGAGGTGTACGTCGACCACCGGTTCACGGTGGTGCGGCGGCGCAGCGACTTCCGCCGGCGCAAGCGGGAGGAGCGGCTGCACCTGGTCGAGGGCCTGCTGGTGGCACTGGTCGACATCGACGAGGTGATCGCGATCATCCGGTCGAGCGACAACGCGGGGCAGGCGAAGGAGCGTCTGATGGAGCGCTTCTCGCTGTCGGACACGCAGACGGCGTACATCCTGGACACGCCGCTGCGCCGGCTGACCCGCTTCGACCGGGTGGAGCTGGAGCAGGAGAAGGCGAAGCTGACGTCGGAGATCGCGGACCTGACGGAGATCCTGGAGTCGGACGCGAAGCTGCGCAGCGTGGTGTCGTCCGAACTGGGCGCGGTGGGCAAGCAGTTCGGGACGGAGCGGCGGACAGTGCTGCTGGAGGCGGGGGCGGTGCCGTCGGCGGCGCTGGCGGTGCCGCTGGAGGTGGCGGACGATCCGTGCCGGGTGCTGCTGTCGTCGACGGGTCTGCTGGCGCGGACGGCGGACGGGGAGCCGTTCGAGCTGTCGGAGGCGCGGGCGAAGCACGACGTGATCGTGTCGGCGGTGCCGGCGACGGCGCGGGCGGACGTGGGTGTGGTGACGTCGGCGGGCCGGGTGCTGCGGCTGCCGGTGATCGATCTGCCGGCGCTGCCGCCGACGCCGTCGCCGACGCTGGCGGGTGGGGCGTCGGTCGGGGAGTTCCTGCGACTGGAGGCCGGTGAGCGGGTGCTGGCGCTGACGACGCTGGACGAGTCGTCGCCGGGGCTGGCGCTGGGCACGGTGCAGGGTGTGGTGAAGCGGGTGGTGCCGGAGTGGCCGGCGAACAAGGACGAGTTCGAGGTGATCGCCCTCAAGGAGGGTGACGAGCTGGTGGGTGCGGTGGAGTTGCGCACCGGCGAGGAGGACCTGGTCTTCGTCACGTCGGACGCGCAGTTGCTGCGGTACCCGGCGGGTCAGGTGCGTCCGCAGGGCCGTCCGGCGGGTGGCATGGCGGGGATCAAGCTGGCGGACGGGGCGCGGGTGCTGTCGTTCACGGCGGTGGATCCGGCGGTGGACGCGGTGGTGGTCTCGGTGGCGGGTGCGTCGGGGACGTTGACGGGCGAGGAGCAGTCGACGTGGAAGGTGACGCCGTTCGAGCAGTACCCGCGCAAGGGCCGGGCGACGGGTGGTGTGCGCTGCCAGCGGTTCCTGCGCGGTGAGGACGTGCTGGCGTTCGCGTGGGTGGGTGTGGCGCCGGCCCGGGCGGCGACGGCGAAGGGTGTGCCGGTGGAGCTGCCGGAGCGGGATCCGCGCCGGGACGGTTCGGGTACGCCGGTGACGACGCCGATCGCGGTGGTCGCGGGTCCGGCGTGACCGGTACGACCGGTATGACCGGGTGAGCGGAGGAGGGGTGCCCGTCGGGTGCCCCTCCTCCGTCGTTCGGGCCCGGAGGGGTGGCGGGTGCTGAGGGTAGCCTTGCCCGCGTGAGCACCTGTACGACGCGGTCGCGTGAACTTTCGGAGCCGCTGACCGCCACGGCGGCGGTGGCGACCACCTGGTTGCTGGTGGAGCAGAGCGGGCCGTGGGGCGCGAAGGCGCTGGGCGAGAGCCACCTGGCGCCGGAGACCGGGCGCGCGCTGGAGGCCGCCGCGGCCGGGACGGGCGTGCGGGTGGCGCTGATCCGGCGGCCGGGCCGGCACGCGGACTGCCTGCCGACGCCGCGGCACGAGGTGATCGTGGCGCACACGGTGCCGGGCCGCGGCTGGGTGCGGCGGGCCACGGTGGCGGATCCGGCGGAGCTGCTGGGGCTGGACTTCGCGGCGCTGGGCGCGGGCGACCACGCGGGTTTCGGCGCGGAGCACGTGGGCGGCCCGGTGGCGCTGGTGTGCACGAACGGGCGGCGGGACCGCTGCTGCGCGCTGCTGGGCCGCCCGTTGGCGGCGGACCTGGCGGCGGCGGGCCACAGCGAGGTGTGGGAGGTGACGCACCTGGGCGGGCACCGCTTCTCCCCCACGATGCTGGTGCTGCCGTCCGGTTACGCGTACGGGCGGCTGACGGCGGAGTCTGCCAAGGAGGTGCTGGCGGCGACGGCGGCCGGGCACATGGTGCCGGAGTGGTCGCGGGGCTGTTCGGGCTGGGAGCGTCCGGGCCAGGCGGCGGAGCACGCGGTGCGGCTGGCGATCGGCGAGACCCGGGTGGACGCGCTGACCGTGGCGCAGCGGCCGGACGGCGAGGGCCGCTGGCTGGTCAGGGTGCTGCACGCGGACGGCCGGGCTTGGGAGGTGGACGTGCTGGAGGGCCGGAGCGAGCCGCCGCGTCCGGAGAGCTGTGGGAAGGCGGAGGGCACGCCGTCGCGGATGGACGTGCTGAGCGTGCGGGGCGTCTGAGCCGGGAGCGCCCGAAAGGGGGCGGCCCCGCGCCCGTGGGGGTGAGCGCGGGACCGCCGTTCGGGTCCGGGGTCAGCCGGTGGCCTTGCCGACGAACTCCGAGGTGTAGGTGCGGGAGAGGTCGATCGAGCCCTCCTTGCCCTTCACGTCCGGGTGGAAGGCGGCGAGGACGGCGAGGACGGTCTTCGGTCCGTCGGCCGGCATCACGCCGTCCGTGGTGAACATCGGCAGCGTCGACTTGATCGCGGCCGCGTACTGCTCGGCGCCGCCCTGCGCGTAGTCGGCGGGCATCTTCGCGGCGATCTCCTCGGGGGTGTGCGTGGACATCCACTTGAGGGTCTTGACGAAGGCGTTGGCGAGTTTCTGGGTGGTGTCCTTGTTCTTCTCCACCCAGTCGGTGGCCATGTAGAGCGAGGACGACGGGTAGAGGCCGCCGAGGGCCTGGCGGGAGCCCTCGGGGGTGCGCATGTCGTAGAGGATCTTGCCGAGGCCCTTGTCGAGGACGTTGGCGACGGTCGGGTCGGTGGTCATCCCGGCGTCGATGCTGCCCTGCTGGAGCGCGGCGACGAAGGTCTGGCCGGCGCCGACGGCGATCGGGCTGAACTCGCTGACGGAGGTGCCGTTCTTGACCGCGAGGTACTTGGTGAGGAAGTCGGTCGAGGAGCCGATGCTGGTGACGCCGAGCTTCTTGCCCTTGAAGTCGGCGCCGGACTTGATGGCGTCGGCCTGCTTGGCGGAGACGAGCTCGACCTCGCCGGGGGCCTGGGCGAACTGCACGACGGACTCGACGTTCTTGCCCTTGGCCTGGAGGTCGATGGTGTGGTCGTAGAAGCCGACGGCGCCCTGGACGTCCCCGGCGAGCAGGGCGGTGGTGGCGTTGACGCCGGCGGGCTCGGTCATCAGCTCGACGTTGACGCCGGCGTCGGCGAAGTAGCCGAGCCGCTGGGTGAGCATCGCGGGCAGGTAGATGACCTTGTCCAGGCCACCGACCATGATCTTGACCTTGGGTCCGTCGACCTGCCGGCCGGCCGGTGCGGCGGCGCCGTGGCTGGACGTGGCGGCGTCGTTGGCGCAGGCGGCGAGCGGGAGGAGGAGGGTGGCGGCGAGGGCGGCGGCTACGGCCCCTCTGTTTTTCGAGTTCGGGCGCATGGGTGGGGGTGCCTCTCTACTGCGGAGGAGGGGGTTCAGCGGCCGTCGCCCGCGTCGGCGGGCTTCCAGCGGAAGAGTTTCTTTTCGGCGAAGGTCAGCAGGCCTTCGGTCACCAGCGCGACGACGGCGAGGATCGTCATCGCCGCGTACACACCGGCCGCGTTGAAGGTGCCCTGAGCGGCGGCGACAAGCAGGCCGAGGCCCTTGGTGGCGCCGATGTACTCGCCGACGATGGCGCCGATCAGCGCGAAGCCGAAGCTGACGTGGAGGCTGGTGAAGATCCAGGTGGTGGCGGCGGGGATGACGACCTGCAGGGTGACCTTGCGGTTGTCCGCGCCGAGGATGCGGGCGTTGTTCACGAGGTTGCGGTCCACCTCGCGGGCGCCCTGGAAGGCGTTGAAGAACACCGGGAAGAACACCAGCACCACAGCGGAGGCGACCTTGGAGGCCGGGCCGAGGCCGAACCAGATCAGGAAGATCGGCGCGAGGACGATGCGCGGGATCGCGTTGAGCACCTTGATGTAGGGCCCGAACACGTCGGCCAGGAACCGGATCCGGCCGAGCGCGATGCCCAGCAGCACACCGGCGACGACGCCGATCACCCAGCCGGTGAGGGCCTCGTAGAGGGTGTAGCCGATCTGCTCGCCGAGCGAGCCCTGGGCGGTGCCGTGGGTGATCCACTGCCAGATCTGGTCCCAGATCCTCGACGGCTGCGAGAAGTTGAACGGGTCGATGACGTCCGTCCGGGCGCACACCTCCCACAGCCCCAGGAAGGCGAGGAGCACCGCGACCCGGGCGCCGTACACGCTCAACTTCCGGTTGCGGGCCGCCCGTTCGCGGGCCTCGGTTCTCGTCGTGGGGGCGGCCGGTGCACTGGGCACGGCCGACCCGGTCTCAAGCGGCACGACCCGCTCCTCTCTCCCGGGTGATGCGCACCTCTTCGCCGAGCGAGGCCCAGATCTCGCGGTACAGCTCGACGAACCTCGGTTCCAGGCGGACGGCCTCCACGGTGCGCGGTCGCGGCAGGTCGACGGTGAAGATCTCCTTGACGGTGGCCGGGCCTGCGGTCATGACGACGACGCGGTCGGCGAGCGCGATGGCCTCGTCGAGGTCGTGCGTCACGAAGATGACGGAGGAGCCCGTGCCGGCCCACAGCTCCAGCAGCTGGTCCGACATCAGCGCGCGGGTCTGCACGTCCAGCGCCGAGAACGGCTCGTCCATCAGCAGGATGTCCGGGTCGTTGACGAAGGTCTGGGCGAGCGCGACGCGCTTGCGCATGCCGCCGGACAGCTGGTGCGGGTAGCGGTCCTCGAAGGCGCCGAGCCCGACCCGCCCGAGCCAGTCCCGGGCGCGCTCCTTCGCCTCGGCGGCGGGCACGCCGCGGAAGCGGGGGCCCGCCATGACGTTCGACAGGACGGTGCGCCAGGGGAAGACGGCGTCCTGCTGGAAGACGAACCCGACCCGGGGGTGGATCCCGCGGACCGGCTCCCCGTACACCCGGGCCTCGCCCTCGGTGGGCTCCTCCAGGCCGCTGACCAGCGTCAGCGTGGTGGACTTGCCGCAGCCGGTCGGGCCGACGACGGCGACGAACTCGCCCTGGGCGACGGTCAGATCGAGGTCGCGGACGGCGGTGTGCAGGGCCCCGGAGGGGGTGCGGAACCGTTTCGTCGCGCCGGTCAATTCGATCGCCGGGGTCTTGCTCATGATGATGACCTCCCGGGTCGGTGCTTGCCCCGGAAAGGTAGGAGCGGGCCCGGCCCCGGCGGGAGCCTTCTCCGCGTAGTGCGACTTCTCCGCATTGAGGGGTGTTCTGCTCTTTTTGCTTCCGCTACAACTGCGGGGACGCGGCTGACAGAAACACGCCGGAAACGTAGGGTGTCCCGACCCCCGCACCCCACGGCCGCCGAGAGGAGGCCCGGATGAAGCTCCCCCGCTGGCCCCGCCGGGTCTTCGCGCAACTGCTGCTCAGCCAGACCGTCGTCACCGTCGGTGTCACCGCCGTGACCGCCGGGCTGTTCCTCGCCCCGGTCAGCAGCGAGCTCGACCACGACGCGATGCAGCGCGCCCTGTCCATCGCCCAGGCCACCGCCACCGACGAGGTGATCGCCCGCGCCGCCGCCGCCCGCGACTCCGCGACCGCCCAGCGCAACGCCGAGCAGATCCGCCTCGCCACCGGCGCGAGCTTCGTCGTGGTCACCGACCTGGACGGGATCCGGCTCTCGCACACCGACCCGGGCCGGATCGGCCACCGGGTCAGCACCGACCCGGAGCCCGCGCTCAGCGGCCTCAGCGTCACCGCGATCCAGCAGGGCACGCTCGGACGCACCGCGCGCGGCAAGGTGCCGCTGCGCCTCGCGGACGGGCGGATCGTCGGGGAGGTGTCGGTCGGCATCAGCGACGACTCGATCCGCCGCCGGCTGCTGAAGATGCTGACCGGGATCCTGCTGTGCGCGGGCGCGGGCCTCGCCGCGGGCACGGTCGCGACGCTCGTCCTGGCCCGGCGGCTGAAGCGCCGCACGCACAACATCGCGCTGGCCGACATCTCGGCGCTGCTCGTGGAGCGGGAGGCGATGCTGCACGGCATCCGCGAGGGCATGGTGGCACTGGACGAGCGCGGCCGGATCCGGCTGGCGAACGACGAGGCGGTGCGGCTGCTGGGCCTGCCGCCGGACTGCACCGGCCGCCGTACCGACGAGGTGCTGCCGCCGGGCCGGCTGGCGGACGTGCTGGCCGGGCGGATCACCGGCCCCGACCTGCCCGCCGTCCGGGACGACCGGGTGCTGGTGGTCAACCGGACGGCGACCGCCGAGGGCGCGGTGGTGACGCTGCGCGACCGCACCGAGCTGGAATCGCTGGTCCGGGAGCTGGACACGACCCGCAGCCTGACCGAGGCACTGCGGGCGCAGGACCACGAGCACGCCAACCGGATGCACACGCTGCTGGGCCTGCTGGAGTTGGGCCGGTACGAGCAGGCGGTGGCGTTCATCTCGGAGCAGTCCGGTTCGCACGCGGTGGTCGCGGCGCGGATCGCCGAGCAGGTGCAGGACCCGCACGTGGCGGCGCTGCTGGCGGGCAAGTCGGCGGTGGCGGGCGAGCGCGGGGTGCGGCTGGTGCTGGCCCCGGCGGCGCACCTGCCGGACGCCGTGGTGGACGCGCGGGCGCTGGTGACGGTGCTCGGCAACCTGGTCGACAACGCGGTGGACGCGCTGGCGCCGGGCGGGGGCGGACGGGTCGAGGTGACGCTGGCGGCGGCGGGCTCCACGCTGCTGCTCCAGGTCGCGGACAGCGGCCCGGGCGTGCCGGAGGAGCTGCGCGAGCAGGTCTTCGAGGAGGGGTGGAGCAGCAAGGACGCGCCCGCGCACCGTCCGCGCGGGCTGGGGCTGGCGATGGTGCGGCGGCTGGTGGAGCGCACCGGCGGCCGGATCGTGCTCGACGAGGGGCCGCTGGGCGGTGCCCGGTTCACGGTCGAGCTGCCCGAGGCCCTGCTCACCGGCCGGCTCACGGACCGGCCCGCCGCTCGGCTCGTGGAGGCGTGATGATCGACGTACTCGTGGTGGACGACGACTTCCGGGTCGCGGACGTGCACGCCGCCTACGTGGCGAAGGTGCCGGGCTTCCGGGTGACGGGCACGGCGCACTCGGCCGGGGAGGCGCTGGCGGCGCTGGAGCGCCGTCCGGTGGACCTGCTGCTGCTCGACCACCACCTGCCGGACGAGACGGGCCTGGCGCTGGTGCGCAGGCTGCGGGAGCGGCAGGTGGCGTGCGACGTGATGATGGTGACGGCCGCGCGGGACGTGTCGACGGTGCACGCCGCGATGCAGCACGGCGCGCTCCAGTACCTGGTCAAACCGTTCACGTTCGCCGGGCTGCGCGAGAAGCTCACGGCGTACGCGCAGCTGCGGCACGCGCTGGCCGGTCCGGCGGCGCGGGAGGCGGGCCAGGACGAGGTGGACCGGCTGTTCGCGACCCTGCGCAGCGCCGCGGACCCGGCCGGCGCGCTGCCGAAGGGGCACTCGGCGCCGACGACGGACCTGGTCCTCGGCGTGCTGCGCCGGGCGGGCCGGCCACTGTCCGCGCAGGAGGTGGCCGACGGGACGGGGCTGAGCCGGTCGACGGCGCAGCGCTACCTCAAGCAGCTGGAGCGCGACCGCCGGCTGCGGCTGACCCTGCGCTACGGCGACACCGGGCGCCCGGAGCACCGCTACGGCCTGGCGGCCCGGCCCTGAACACAGGCGTGCCCGCCCCCAAACACGGGGGAACCCCG
>NZ_JBFBDY010000082.1:0-20739 GCF_040683475.1 Kitasatospora sp. NPDC093558
GCCGCTCCCGGGGTGCGGGAGCGGCCCCGCCGGCGCGGGGGTCAGGAGGCGGAGCCGGTCTTGCGGCGCAGGCCGAGGACACCGACGGCGGTGCCGATCACGCCGACCACGATGCCGACGACGCCGAGCACGCGGGCGGTGGAGTCGCTGCTCTTCTTGTCGCCGTCCGCGGCCTGGGCCTGGTCGGCGCTGTCACCGTGCCCGTGGCCGCCCGCGGCCGGGGAGGCGGTGGCGGAGGCGTCGTCGTCGTCACCGGCGCCGGCCGCGGCCTTGGTGAGCTTCAGGGTGGGGGCCGGGTGGGCCGGCTCGGGCTGGCCGGCCTTGGACTCGTCGATCCAGCGGACGACGTCGCCGTTGTCGTAGGTCTGCAGGGCCTTGAAGACCATGCTGTCGGCGTCGGACGGCAGCGGGCCGAGCGAGACGCGGAACTCCTGGAACTGGCCGGGGGCGATCTTGGTGCCGGCGTCGGCGGTCCAGGTGATCTTGGAGACGGCCTCGTTGACGTCGCTGCCGTGCACCTTGAGCGGCTTGTCGAGCTTGGACTTCTCGACGGTCGTGGTCCAGCCCGGCATCGGGAGCGTGCGGACGGAGGCCAGCGGGTGGTCCAGCGGGAGGTTGACCTCCAGCTTCACGGTGCTCGCCGAGTCGCTCTCGTTCGGCACCCGGAAGTCGACGGCGGTGTAGCCGCCCTGCGAGGCCGAACCCGGGTTCACGGTGACGTGCGCGAAGGCAGGGCCGGCCAGCACCACGACGGAGGTGGCGGCGACGGCGAGGACGGCGGCGATGCGGCGCGTGGGAAGGGAACGCATGGCTGTGGTGGTCTCCGTTCGGAGCTCGGCGGACCGGCCCGCCGGGATCAGGCCCGGTCGGGGTCCGCGCGTGGGGACGTGTGGGGGTGGAACGGCGCACGGACCGCCGCGACGTGAACGCGGGTGCGGTCCGGCGACCTGCGCACGCCCGGTACCCGGCAGGAACGGGGCACCAGGGGGCGGGTCAGTACGCGAACACCCCGGCCGGCGGCCCGCGCCGCACCACGCTGTGCCGCAGCGCGGCACCCCCGGGCAGCGGGTGTTCCCCACCCCGGACACCGAACCGGCGGACCGGGCCCGCCGTCCCGAACAGACCCCGCAGCAGCGCCGCGACCAGCGCGAACGCCGTCCGCAGCGGCGCCGCCCAGTGCTCGCGGGCGGCCGTCGCGGCCACCCGCACCAGCCGCCACAGCGCCGCCTCGCCGCGCCGCAGCCACCAGCCGGCCACCAGGGCCGCGGCCAGGTGGCCCGCCAGCATCGTCGGCGTCATGCCGAACACGCCGCCCTGCCACCACGGCACGGCCGGGAACGCGGCCGGGTCCAGCCCCGCCGACGACACCAGCTGCTCGGCCGTCGGACGGCCGGGCAGGCCGACCAGCGTGCCCGGGTGCGCCTCGTTGCAGATCAGCCGGCCGGCCACCTGCGGCAGGGTCAGCGGGCCGGAACCACCGTGGTGCATCCCGGCCATCGAGCCGACGGCGGGGTCGCCGAACAGAGCACCGAAGCCGTGGAACAGGCAGTGCAGGCCCAGCTGGCCCGCGCCCAGCGCACCGGCGATGGCCGCCAGCGAACGCTCGCGCCCGCCGAACGCCACCGCGAGCGCCAGCACCGCCGCGAAGCCCGTCACCAGGGCGGGCAGGGCGACGTCGCCACCGCCCACCAGGGCGTGCCCGGCGGCCGCGATCAGCGTGCAGACGACGGCGAACGGAACGGCCCTGGCAAGCCGCAGGTCCCAGGCGGCGGCCCCCACCGGCGCGTCCGGTGCGGGGGCGCCCGGGTGCGGGGCGGCGGCGAGGGCAGTCATGGCCGGGCCATCATCTCATCGCCTACCACGCCACTCGGGGCAGGGTGGGAAATCCCTACGAATCCACCGTTCGGCCGAGGCGCACGGCCCCGCGCGTGCGCCGCTCGGCACAGACCACGGCGCCAGTCCATCCGCCGAACGGGCGGCAGCGGACCTTCGTCACGGTTCACCGCGGGAACAGCCGGAGATACCTAGTTGTATGTGGAGCCGCAGCCAGGAGGGACCTCCCGTGGACATCTGGTGGACTCTGCACCTCAAGCGCGACCCGGCCAGCGTCCCGCTGGCCCGGCGCATCCTGCTCGGCGCCATGGCGACGGCGGGCGTCGACCCGCAGATCGCCGACGACCTCGGCGTCGCCCTCAGCGAGGCCTGCGCCAACGCCGTCGAGCACGGCGCCGGCGGGCGGCCCGACGAGGGCTTCCAGGTCACCGCGTCGATCTGCGGCGACCGCCTGCGGATCGAGGTCACCGACTCCGGCCCCGGCCTGCCGGCGCCGCCCGCCGCCACCCCCTCGCCGGTGCCCCAGCGCCGCCCGCCGGCCCAGCCCCCGGCCCGCCCGGCCCCGCGCCGCGCGCGCCGCGGCCGCGCGACCGTCCCCGCCCGGGTGCTCACCGGACACCGCCCGCGCCGCGACGGCCGCCCGTACGACACCCACGTCCTGCCCTGTCGCCCGCAGGCGCCCACGCTGCGCCCGGTCGACCTCGACACCCTCCCCGACCTCACCGCCGAATCCGGCCGGGGCCTCTTCCTCATCCACGCCCTCACGGACCACGTCCAGCTCCGCAACCACCCCCTGCGGGGGGCGATCGTGAGCTTCGACAAGATCCTCAAGTGGCAGGACGGCGCGCTGCTCCAAGCGGCGTCGTAAGGCGGGGTCGGGGGTGGGGCCGGGGGTGGAGGGGGAGCGCGGAACTCGGCAGGATCCTTACGGTATGCCGGGTTTCTCGGCGTTTGTGACCTCGTCGCCTTCCTGCCATGCAGGTTGGTGACGTGACCTGATCGTCGCGACGGCGGGGCCGGTGGATCAGGCTTCTGCCCAAGCACACGGGCTGCGGCTTCGGCCGCCCGACGATTCAGGAGTACCGAGATGGCGCGTTCGTCCTCGGCCGCACGGCTTCTGCTGGCCACGGTGGCCACCGTTCTGCTCGCCACCGCGCCGGCCGCCACCGCCGCCGCGGCGTCGACCCGTGCGGACGCCGCGCCCGCTCAGGTGAGCACCGAGGCGACGGTCAGGCCGCCGATCTGTCCGCACCCGACGAACATCAACATCAAGTGCAAGGACACCTCGTGGGGCGGCTGACCCACCCTCAGCCGGGGGCGGCGAGGCGGGTGACCACCGAGCGCGAGCCCGGAGCGGGCTCGGCGTGCCAGCTCCAGCGGGCCGGGACGTAGAGGACCTCGCCCGGCCGCAGGTGCCAGCGGAACGAGGCGGCGCGCCCGCCGTCGGGGTCGTGGCGCAGTCGCCAGAGCGCGGTCCTGCGGGTCTGGTGGACCAGCAGGTGGCCGCCGCCGGCGAGTCCGGCGCCCGCCGGTCCGGGCGTCTCGCACCGGGCGGACAGGCCGGTCAGCCGGCTCAGGTCGTGGGCGAGCCGCTCCAGCGCGCCGGGGTCCGTACGGTCCCGCACGGCCGGGTGGTCGTGCTCGGGCCACAGGACGCCCGGGGCCCGGTCCAGGTGGGCGCCGAGGAAGTAGACGAGTTCCTGGAGGTGGAGCGCAGCGGGGCCGCCGCCGTCCGCGCCGGCCGTCTGCTCGCTGTCCATCCGCCCGCTCCTCGTCGCTGCCGGTCGTCCCGTTGTGACCGACCGCAAGCATCGTCCACGGCGGCCGGTGCGGCACAGCCCCGGAAAAGTGGTTCACGGGACGCCGCGCGGGAGGGCGGAGGCCGGGCGGGTCAGTCGGCCGGGACGACCAGCGGGGAGCCGGTCCCGGGCTCCTGGTCGTCGAGCAGGCCGCGCGCGGCGGCGTTGACACCGGCCTGGAAGCGGCTCACCGCGTCCAGCTCCTCCAGGATGTCGGCGATGTGCCGGCGGGTGGTGCGCAGCGACATGCCCAGGCGGCGGGCGATGGCCTCGTCCTTGAGGCCGGCCGCGAGCAGCCGGACGATCGTCTCGTGGATCTCGTGGGCGACCTCTTCGAGTCCCTGGCTGGCGGCGTCGGCGAACGGGGTGGCCCGGTCCCAGGTCTGTTCGAAGATCTCGCACAGGTAGGCGACGGTGGACGGTTCGCGGATCACGACCGCTCCCCAGCTGTCGTCCTTGACCGGGATGAAGGCGAGTTCGCGGTCGAAGACGATGAGCCGGCCGAAGAGCTCGTGCGCGGTGCGGTAGCTGGCGCCGAGCGCGGTGGCCGCCGCGACGTAGGCCTGGCTTGGGCCGTTGAACCGGGCCGTGTGGTGGTAGAGGGTGCGCAGCCGGATGCCGCGCTCCAGCATGGCCTGGTCGCGGACCAGGGCCTCCTGCATCGCCTCGGGCACCCGCGCGCCGCCGCCCGGCTGTGAGGCGAGCACCTCCACGCGGCAGCGGTCGGAGGCCTGGTTGAGGGCGTTGCGGACGTCCTGGACGCTCTCCAGGACCTCGATGGACTCGCCGTGCGAGCGGTGCCGGTGGTAGTGGGGGGCGAACTGCCGCAGCCGGCTCTGCATGGTGGCGAGCCGGTGCTGCTGGTCCCGGATCAGGGCCTCCATGGGGGCCGCGAGCTGGGCGGTCGCGGTCTCGGGACCCACCGCGAAGACCGTGGTCGGGTCGTCCGGGCTGGTGTGCAGCAGGTGGGCCCGCTGCAGGCGTTCGACGGCGGCCTCCGCCGCCGGCCGGGTCAGGCCCGTGGCGGTGACGATGCCGTCGAGGTCGACCGAGCGGTGTTCGAGAACCCAGCCGTAGACGGCCGTGTCCGTCTCGCCGAGCTCGCACGCGGCGTGAAGTGCGGCCGTGTACTCCGGTTCTTCCATTCCTGCCTCAGTCGCTCTTCCCCCATGCTCCCCGCGGTGAGGAGCGCCGTGCTGGGATCAGAATACGAAGGCCGCCGATCGGCACCGCCGACGGATGAATGCGGCGATTCGGGACGGGAGCGGAACGGGAGCGGTCCCTGGGGGCGGCGGAGGCCGCCGCCCCCAGGGCGGGTCAGGCGAGTTCGAGCTTGGGGAAGAGCGGCGGCGCCTTCTCGACGGTGCGGCCGGCCGGGTCGGCGGCCAGGTCGGCGAGGGTGGCCGCCGGGTCCTCGTTCAGCGCCTGGAGCATCCGCTCGGCGGCCTGCGGGATGAACGGGCGCAGCAGCACGCCGAGGCGCTGGAGCGTCCGGTAGGTGTGGTGCAGCACGGTGTCGAGGTCCTGGGCGGCCTGCGGGTCGCCCTGCTCGGCGGCCTTGGCCAGGTGCCAGGGGGCGCGCTCGTCGACGTAGGCGTTGGCCCGGCGGACGAGGTCCCAGATGCGGGCGAGCGCCTCGCGGTGGTCGTAGCGGTCCATCGCCGCCTCGCTCTCCCGGGTGCTGGCCAGTGCCTGGTCCCGCAGCTCCTCCTCGGGCGTCCCGAGCGGGCCGCCGGCCGGGACGACGCCGCCGCGGTAGCGGACGGTCATCGCGGTGATCCGGCTGAGCAGGTTGCCGAGGGCGTTGGCGAGGTCGGTGTTGTACCGGGTGACGAGGCGTTCCTCGCTGAAGTCGCCGTCGCCGAAGGGGGAGAACTCGGCGAGCAGGTGGTAGCGCAGCGCGTCCTGGCCGTAACGTTCCAGCAGGTCGGTCGGGTCGATCGCGTTGCCGAGGCTCTTGCTGAGCTTCTGGCCGCCGGTGGTGATGTAGCCGTGCACCACCACCTCGGTGGGCAGCGGCAGTCCGGCCGAGAGCAGCATGGCCGGCCAGTAGACCGCGTGGAAGCGGAGCACGCCCTTGCCGACGACGTGGGTGCGCCGCTCGGCGTCCGCCCAGAAGCGCCGGTAGTCCTCGCCGTCCCTGGTCCAGCCGAGGGCGTTGACGTAGTTGGTGAGGGCGTCGATCCAGACGTACATCACCTGGTTCTCGTCGCCGGGCACCGGGATGCCCCAGTCGCGGGCGCGCTGCACCGAGCGGGAGATGGAGATGTCGTCGAGGCCGGAGCGGATGAAGCTGGCGACCTCGTTCAGCCGGGACTCGGGGTAGATCTTGAGCCGGCCGGACTCCAGCTCCTCCAGCAGGCGGTCGCCGTAGGCGGAGAGCCGGAAGAAGTGGTTGTGCTCGCGGACGAGTTCGGGGACGGTGAGGTGGTCGGGGCACTTGCCGTCGACTAGCTCGGCGGGGCTGTAGAACTGCTCGCAGCCGACGCAGTACAGGCCCTCGTAGTCCTTGGTGTAGATGTCGCCGCGTTCGTTCATCCGGGTCCAGAACTCGGTGGCGCCGGCGATGTGGTCGGCGCTGACGCTGGTGCGGATGAAGTCGCTGGTGCCGATGTTCAGGGCGGCGAGCAGCTTCTCGAAGTACTGGACGTTGCGGTCGACCAGGTCGCGCGTGGTGACGCCCTCGCGCTCCGCGGCCAGCACGTTCTTGAGGCTGTTCTCGTCCGAGCCGCTGAGGAAGAACACGTCCTTCCGGGACATCCCGGACATCATCTGCCGCGCGAAGGCGTCCGACTGGACGTACTCCAGCGCGTGCCCCAGGTGGGGGCGGGCGTTGACGTAGGGGATGGTCGTTGAGATGAACGCCGTGGCGGACATGGTCTCCTCTGGAGGAACTCGGGTGTTTCTGGATCCTACCGGCCGGTGACGGGTCGTCCGCGAGCGGATTTCCCGTGCCCGGCCGGGCAGTTGGCGGCCGGTCGCTCAGCCCCGGTGCCAACGGGCCTGCAGCCAGCGGATGGTGGTGGCCGCCTCGGCCCGCTGGAAGGCGCGCACCGGTGCGGTGCCCCAGGTGGCGGGCTGCCGGGCGGAGACGACGAACCGGCCGGCGAGCGCGGCGAGGGCGCTGTCGACCGCGTCGGGGTCGGCGGCCCGGCCCGCCGGGTGGGCGAGCAGGATCGCCTCGGGGTCGGGGTGGCCCTGGACGGCCGTGCAGAGCGCGAAGATCATCGGGTCGATCCAGGCCTGGCCGCGGGCGGCCCAGGCCCAGTCGACGAGGGTGACCGTGCGGCCGGAGATCAGGATGTTGTCCGAGCGCAGGTCGGAGTGGAGCAGGGTGTCGCCGGCCACGGCGGCGGAGAAGCCCGCCTCGGCGGCGGCCAGTCGGGGGGCCTCCCGCCGGGCCCAGTCGGCGACGTCCGTCAACGGGTCTTCGTCGGCGAGCAGTTGGCGCCAGCTGTCCCAGGTCTCGCCCGGGCCGCCCCAGGAGGGCAGGTCGGGCAGCGGGCTCGGGGTGGCCCGCTCGGTCAGGTCGGTGAGGGCGGCCAGGGTCAGGGCCAGTTCGTCCTCGCGCCAGGGCACGGTGGAGATGTGCCCGTCGACGTCGTCGAAGATCAGCACCAGCCAGTCGTCCCGGTCGAGCCGGCCGCGGAACGCCGGTGCGGGCAGCCCGAGTTCGGGGGTCAGCCGGGCCGCGACGGCCGCCTCCTGCTCGGCCAGCCGCACGGTGAACGGGTCGCCCGCGCGGCTGACCGCCTTCACGAAGGCCCGCGAACCGTCGGCGCACCGCACCCGGGCGGCCGTGCCCCGGGAGAAGCCGCCGGTCTGGTCGGCCGCGGCGGTCACCGGGGAGCCGAGCCGCTCCCCCACGGCGGACCGCACGCCGGCCGGCAGTTCGGCCCAGGGGAGGCGGACGGTCCGGGCGAGCGGGACCGCGTTCTCGGCGGCGGCTTCGGGGTGCATGGCGGTGGCCTTTCGTCGCGGGGCGAGGGTCGATGGGGCGTCAGGCCGGGCGCACCGTGAGGCGCACCGGCCACTTCATTCCCATCGTGACGTGCCACTCGATATCCAACGGCCGCGGGTCGTCGGTCTCGGCCAGGTACGCGTCGAGCACCGGGCGGATGGTGTGCTGGGCGGCCAGCGAGCCCAGGCAGGCGTGCCGTCCCCGCCCGAAGGCCACGTGGGCGGCGGCGCGGCCCTGGCGGAACTCCAGCGGCGCGGTGAACCGGCGCGGGTCGCGGTTGGCCGCGACCAGCACCAGCACCACCCGGGCCCCGGCGGGGATGCGCTGCCCGCGCACCGTCAGGTCGGACAGGGTGCGGCGGGCGGCGAAGTGGAAGGGGGTGGCGAGCCGGACCGCCTCGTTGACGAAGCCGGCGGGATCGTCCCGGTAGTCCTGCCGGTACCGCGGTCCGCGGCTGAGGACCTCCAGCGCCACCGCGAGCGCGGTGACCGTCGGCTCCAGCGCCCCGGTCACCAGCTGGGCGTAGATCGCGACCGCGTCCGCGGGCTGCAGCACGCCGGTGCGCACGGCCCCGCCCACGGCCCCGGCCAGCGGGCTCGACGCGGCCGCCAGGGTCTGCTCGGTGAACCCGGTGAACTGGCCGAGCGCCTGCTCGGCCGCGCGGACCAGCTCCGGGTCGAGCCGGGAGCGGCCGACGAAGCCCATCAACTGCTCGGACCACTCGACCAGCCGCGGGACGTCCCCCGGGGCGAGGCCGAGCAGCGCGCTGACCGCCGTCCGGCAGGCCGGGCGGAGCAGCGTCTCCAGCAGGTCCATGCCGTCAGCGGCGGCGGCCAGCGCGTCCCGCACGACGGCCCCCTGCTGGACGGCCCCGGCCACCCGGGCCACCTCCTCGGGGGTGAACGCGGGCCGCAGGACCCGGCGCACGGCGGTGTGCCGTGGCGGGTCGAGGAACATCGGCCACCGGGAGAGGAAGTCCACCAGCGGGCCGACCGCCGCCCGTTCCGGCGCGGTGAGCCGGCGCAGGAACGGGTCCGGGCTGCGCGCCCCGAGCCGTTCGTCCAGCAGCAGGCGCCAGACGTCCTCGAAGCGGGTGACGTACCAGGAGGCGGTCTCGGGGTGCCAGAGCACCGGGGAGTCCTCCCGGACGTCGTCGAACCACGCGAGCGGGTCGGCCAGCACGAACGGCCGGTCGACCGGCTCGGCGTCGGCCGGTTGGTCCTGGGCGGACGCCGGCGCCGCTGCTTCGTCGGGATGGGGCATGCGGAGGTTCCCTTTCCGGGCGGTCGGGTCGCGCCGGCGTCGGCGCAGGGGCGGGGGCGGTCAGCCGGTCGGGGCCGGCCGGCGGACCAGGGTCCAGGTCTCGCGCAGGGTCTGCGGCCCGGGCTCGCGCTCCTGGTAGTCGTCCTCGACGCCGACCGTCTCGAAGCCGGCCGCCGCCGCGGCGGACCGGATCTCCGCCGGGTCGAACCACCACTGGCTGTGCCGCTCCGTCTGCCGGACGAAGCCCGGCCCGTCCTGGGTGAACAGGCTGATGGCGAAGTCGCAGCGGTGCTCCTCCGGGTGGTACCGGTTGCGCCAGACGTAGGCGAACTCCTCCAGGTCGTCGCCGTAGTGGCTGTCGCCCAGCAGGTTCTCCAGCTTGTGCCGGGTGTTCACGTCGAAGACGAACAGCCCGCCGGGGCGCACCAGTTCGGCGACCCCGGCGAACAGCTGCGGCAGCTGGTCCGGCCGGAAGTAGTTGACACTGTCGAAGCAGCAGACCGCCGCGTCGAAGGAGGCCGCAGGCAGCGGGACGGGCCCGGGCAGCCGGACCTCCAGCAGCTCGGTGCCGGGTGCGGTCCGGGTGCGGGCCGCCGCCAGCATGCCGGGCGAGCCGTCCACCCCGACCACGTCGAGACCCCGCTCCTGGAGCAGCCGGGTGATGGTGCCGGTCCCGCAGCAGACGTCCAGGACCCGGCTCACCCGGCCGTGCGCCCGGAAGCGCCCGGCCAGGTGGTCGGCCCACCGCGGGTAGTCGTTCTCGGCGGTCCACCGGTCGTAGACCGCGGAGAGCGCCTCGTACGGCGCGAGCGGGAGCGCGGTGGTCACGGCCGGCGGACCTTGATCGCCAGGTTGGTGCCGCGCTCGGCCCACGAGTCGTGCTCGCTGGCCTCCAGCTCCAGGGCCAGCACGGTGCGGAAGTACTCCTCGTCCTCCAGCGCGCGGGAGATGCCGCTGATGGCGTTGTACGGGTAGCCGAAGTCCTCCGGCCCGGGCAGGGCCAGCGAGGTCACGCCGAAGACCCGCTCGCCGGTGAGGCCGGCGCCGGTGGCCAGCGAGCGCAGCTCGTCGGCGGAGTAGACCCGCAGCGGCGGGACGCTGTCCGACCACTTCACGATGCGGGTGGCCAGCAGCTCGGCGAGCTCCTCGGGGCCGGCGCCGTCCCGCAGGATCTTCGAGGAGAGCGCGTTGGAGAGCGAGTGGCTCATCAGGAAGCCGGCCGCGCCGGGCTTCATCACCCGGCGGATGGTCGCGAACGCGGCCTGCGGGTCGTCGAGGAAGGACAGCACGCCGTAGGTGCTGATCACCGCGTCGAAGGACTCGTCGGCCAGCTCCGGCGCGTTCTCGACGTCGCAGTGCACCAGCTCGACCGAGTCGGCGACCGGGGAGGCCAGCCGGTTGGCCTCGGCCTGGCGCAGCATGTCGGCGGACTTGTCCGCGACGGTCACGCGGACGCCGAACTCGGAGGCGAGCCAGATCCCCCAGCGGCCGGTGCCGCCGCCGACGTCCAGGACGCGCTGGCCGGGCTTGATGTCGAGGTGGCGGCGGATCAGCTCCTTGATCACCTCGTCGGCCAGGTGCCAGTAGGTGGCCTCGTAGAAGCCCTCGACGTTGCCCGCGTAGGGCTCGAAGAAGCGGTCGAACTCGGCGTCGGTCATCAGGGTCATGGGTGTGCTCCTTGTGAATGGTGGTGGTGCGGGGTGGGTCGGGTGCGCCGTTACCCGGCGTCCGGGTGGTGGCGGGCCAGCAGCCGCGAGGGCGGCGGGGTCAGGGCGGCGAGGTACGCGCCGTAGTCGACGCCCGGCGGCATCGGGACCAGCCGGACCCGCTCGTCGAGCCGGTGCCACGCGTCGGTGGACCAGCCGGCGGCGAGGTCGTCCCAGTCGGGGGTGATCGGCCAGCCGTGCGGGTGCGCGAACTCGGCCCGCAGCGGCTCGTCGACGAGCTGGTAGCGCACGTCGGTGGAGAGCCGCAGCTCGTCGCCGGTGTTGGGGCCGCCGCCGTGCACGGTCAGGCTGTGGAAGACCACGAGGTCGCCGGGTTCGTAGTCGGCGCTCGCCCAGGCGGGGTCGTCCGCGTCGACGGGCAGGTAGAGCGGGCGGCGCCCGCCGAGCGAGGCGTCGGTGGGCAGGAAGCCCCGGCGCTGCGAGCCGGGGATCAGCCGCAGGCCCTGCTTCTCCCGGTCGCACGCGGTGAACGGGATCCAGACGGTCACCGCGTCGGTGGTCACGTGCTGGACCACGTAGTCCTGGTGGGCCCGGGTGGCGTAGCGCCGGGGGTCCGCGGACGGCGGTGCGAGGCGGACCACCCGGGCCGGGTGGCAGAACACCTCGCCGCCCAGCAGGCGCTCCATCAGGGCCCACAGGACGGGCGTGAAGGCCAGCCGGTGGACGCTCTCCAGCCGCAGCACCTCGGGGTAGACCGTGCCGAACGACTCGGTGCGGAAGCCGATGCCCGGCTCCGCGACGGTCAGCCGGTCCGGGTCGGCCAGCCAGCCCGCGGCGTGCAGGGCGGTGCGCAACTCGGCCCGGACGTCGCCGATTTCGTCCCGGTCCAGGACGCCGCGCAGGTAGAGGTAGCCGTCCTCGGCCAGCCGGTCGCGCAACTGCTCGGTGTCCGCGAGCACGTCGGCGGAGTCACGCAGGGGGTGCACGCCCGCTCCTAGGGGAGGATGGTGCTGCCGTTGACGCGCGGCAGCAGTTCGAGGTCGCGGATGTCGCGCTGGCCGAGCAGCCACATCAGGAAGCGCTCGACGCCCATGCCGAAGCCCGCGGTCCGCAGCGGGGAGCGGGTCTTCATCCGGACGTACCAGTCGTACTCCTCGGCGGGCACGGCGTGCTCGCCCAGCGCGGCGGTCACCTCGGCGCCGTCGATGTGCCGCTCGCCGGCCCCGACGACCTCGCCGGGGCCGAACAGCAGGTCGCCGTTGAGCACCCGGCCCCGCGCGTCGCGCCGCTGGTAGAACGGCACGGCCAGCGCGTCCCAGTGCGTGATCCAGAGGAACTCGCCGAAGCGGTCCATCAGTTCGCGCTCCCCGGCGCGGGTGAGGTTGCGCCAGCCGTCCTCCTGGACGACGAAGCGCGGGTCGCCCTCCAACGCGGCGACCGCCTCGTCGAAGGTCATCCGGCGGAACGGGCCGTCGGCGGCGAGCAGCGCCGTCACGTGGTCCAGCGAGCCGGCGGCGGCGCGGATGACGTCCGCGTGCCGGGCCGTCAGTTCGGTGACCAGGTGGCGCAGGTACTCCTCGACGACGGCCAGCACGTCGTCCAGGCCGCCGGGGATCTCCGCCTCGCTGTGGAAGAACTGGCACAGGTGGGTCGCGTCGGGCGCCTCGCCGCGGAAGGACGGCATCAGGTAGTAGGCCCCGCGGGGGGCGAGCCGGCACAGGTACTCCAGGCTGAACTGCATGGAGTCGGCCAGGTACGTCGGTGCGCCGAACAGGTCGATCTTGACGGGGAGCGAGTCGCTGCCCAGGCCCATCGGCGAGGAGACCGACCCGGTGGTCACCGGGAGGTGGCCGAACCGCACCCCGCGCTCGCTCCAGAAGGCCACGGTGGCCGAGGTGATGGTGTCCTGGAGGTCGACCAGCGCGCTGTACCAGGGGCTGTCCAGCACGGTCAGGAAGTGGCTGGCGGGCTCGCGCCAGGAGCCGGGCGGGGTCAGCGGGCCGGCCGCCGCGGGCGGGGCTTCGGCGATCGAGGGGGACATCGCTTGCAGGGACATGGCGGCGGTTTCCTTTCTCGGTTCTCGGCTCAACCCGTGCGCAGGTCGGCCGGTGGGGCCGGGCGGTGCGCCGGCAGTGGGGCGAGGGTGATGCCGAGGCGCGCGCACGCCTCGTGGAAGCGGGGGTCGAGCAGGGTGGCGAGGTCGCTCACCCGGATCGGCCGGGCCCATTTCCAGCGGCGCGAGCCGGGGTCGGTCAGCGTGTCGAGCTCGGGCCGGTCGACGGCCGGATGGGCGACCACCATGTGCGTGCCGGGCGGCAGGGCCGCCAGGTGCGCCAGCAGGTCGTCGGTCTTGGACTCCGGCGGGCGGGTGGACAGGTGCCAGACCGAGTCCACCGCCATCGGCAGCCCGGGGGCGGGGACGTCGTCCCGGCAGGGCAGCCGCCACTCGGCGCTGATCTCGGCGAGCACCCGGGGGTCGAACACCCCGACGTGCGACTCGCAGTGCCGGGGGACGACCCCGGCGGCCGTCATCACCCGCAGCTGCTCGCGGAACTCGGCGAGCGCCTCTCCGGGGTCGGCGCCGGCCGCGTGCAGCTCCCGGATGCCGGGCAGGAACGCGCCGTCCGCCGCCCGCAGCGTGCGGGCGGGGGTGAGCGGGTGGTACCGCAGCCCCTCCCACTCGCAGGCGAGCACCAGGTGGGCGCCGAGTACCAGGCCCTGGCGGCGGGCCAGCCACATCGCGCGGTGCGCGTCCGGCGCCGGGACCATGACCGAGGCCTGGGTCACCGCGCCGGCCCGGTGGGCCGCCAGGATGCCGTCGGTGACGGCGGGGCACATCCCGTAGTCGTCGGCCTGGACGACGAGGACCCGATCGGTGCGGCCGTCCGGTGCATTCGGCGGGGTCATCGAACGGCCTCCCGGGTGAGGGCGTACAGCAGCCAGCTGCGGCGACCGCCGCCGGTCACCTGCTCGTGGGTGGTGCCGGGCAGGGCGCGCACGTCGCGGCCCAGGTCGCGGATCAGCGCGTGCCAGCCGGGGTGCCGGTCGGCGGGCGGCTGGTAGAGCGAGACCAGCAGCTGCCCGCCCGGAGCGACCTGGCCGAGCAGGTCGCGGACGACGGCCAGCGGCTCGTCCAGGTAGTAGAGGACCTCGCTGAGCACGACGGCGTCGAAGCTCCCGAGCACCGGCAGCCGGGCGGCGTCCGCGCAGATCAGCGTCTCGTCGGGGCGCGGGGGGCGGGCGGCGAGGGCGGCTTGCGACCAGTCGACGCCCACGTACCGTCCGGTGAAGCCGTCGCCGAGGCAGTCGCGCAGCACGCCGGTGCCGCAGCCGACGTCCAGGACGCTGGTCGCGCCGGCGGAGCGGATCCGGTCGCACAGGGCGGCGTAGCGGGCCTGTTCGGGGCCTTCGGCGAGGTAGTCCCAGCGGCCCGAGCGGTACTGGTCCTCCCACTCGTCGCGGCTGGTCTCCGGCACCTGCCGGGCGGTGTCGCGGGTGGTCATCGCGTCGCCCCCGCCTTCGGGGCGGCGTCCGCGGGCCGGTCCGCGGCCGAGCGGAACGCGTCCGTGGCGAAGACCTCGGCGGCGGCGGCGAGGGCGCGCTCCACGTGCTCCTCGCCGTGGGCGGCGGTCGGGAAGTTGACGTCCCGTCGCATCAGGACGCCGCGCCGGGCCATCCCGGCCAGGAAGGCCTCGGCGGTGCGGGCGTGCCGCGCCGGGTCCTCGGCGAAGCGCAGGCAGGGCATCGGGTCGTAGCCGACCGCCACCGGGCCCGCGCCGGTGTCGGCGGCGGCGCGGTTGAGGCCGTCGCGCAGGAGCCGGCCGAGCCGGGCGATCCGCGCGTAGTAGTCGCTGTCCGCGTAGTACCGCAGGGCGGCTTTCATCACCTCCAGCGAGACGGTCTCGCCGGCGAAGGTGCTGGAGACCCGCAGCCGCTCGAAGCCGGCCATGGTGCGGCGCGGGCCGGCGACCGCGGCCAGCGGCGCGCCCGCGGCGATGCCCTTGGAGAAGCAGATCAGGTCGGCCTCGACGCCCAGGTGCTGGCCGAGCCCGCCGGGGGCCAGCCGGAAGCCGGTGACCACCTCGTCGAGGACGAGCAGCGCGCCCGAGCGGTGGCAGGTGTCGCGCAGCTCGGTGAGGAACCCGGCGGTCAGCCGGCGGTGGTACGGCGTGGAGAGCACCACGCACGCGATCCGCTCGCCCGCCGCCCGCAGGTCGGCCAGCAGCCGCTCGTCGTCGTCGGCGGTGTGCAGCTCGGTGCGGCGCGCGAGCGGCAGCAGCGCGGACGGCACGCCCGGGCTGGCGCCGATCAGCTGGTCGTGCCAGCCGTGGTACCCGGCCAGCAGCACCTCGTCGCGGCCGGTCAGCAGCCGGGCCAGGCGGACCGCGGCGGCGACGGCCTCGGCGCCGGTCTTCAGGAAACGGACCATCTCGACGCCCGGCACGGACCGCGCCAGGAGTTCGGCGGCGCCCACCTCGGCCGGGGTGGGCAGCGAGAGCAGCAGGCCGCGGGCGGCCTTCTCCTTGACCGTGTTGGTGACCACCGGGTGGTTGTGCCCGAGGGTGGCGGCGCCCAGGGCCGACACGAAGTCGACGTACGTCCGCCCGTCCACGTCCCGGACCTCGGCGCCGCTGCCGCGCTCCAGGTAGACCGGGTAGTGGCCGTCGGCGAAGTTCTCCGGCCGCTTGTGGAAGGTGTGGGTCAGGCCCGGGGTCACCAGCTCGGCGCGGCGGCGCAGTTCGGCCGACCGGCGCAGGTCGAGCGGGCCGCCGTCGAGGGGGCCGCCGTCGAGCTCCCTGCCGTCGAGCTCCCCGCCGTCGAGCCGAGCGGGCCGTCCGACGGGCACCGCGGCCAGGTGCTCGGGGGTGAGCGAGCGGTGGCCGCCGCGCGCGGCCAGCCAGGGCCGGCCGATGTCGTGGGCCACGACCTCCCGCATCCAGTGCACCCGGTGGCGCTCGTAGCCGTCCTCCGCGATGACCTGCTCGCGGATCCGCTCGTCGACGCAGAGGCCGGGGTCGGTGGTGGCCAGGGCGCGCGCGACCACCGGGGCCCAGCGGGCGGTGGCGTGGACGTGCGGGCTGAGCGGCATGAAGTGCGCGGCCCAGCTGGACCGTTCCAGCCGCACCAGCGGGACCTTGGTGCCGGCGACCGGCGTCGCCTCGCCGGGCCGTTCGAAGGTGCCGCCGCGGGCGGTGTGCGAGTTGCCGAACACGATCTGGGTCGCGCCGCGGGCGTGCAGGTCCTCGATCAGGCCGTCCAGGTCGACGGGGCCGGTGAACTCCCAGTCGTCCTCCAGGTGGACGCCGACCGGGGAGACGGCGTGCGAGAGCAGCACCCCGAGCGCGGCCGGCAGGCCGACCTGGCGGGGGAACTCCTCCAGCACCACCTCGGCCACCCGGGGGTCCAGGGCGGGCAGGTCGCGCAGGAAGGCGAGGGTGCGCGCCCGCTCCTCGGCCGGCACCGGGTAGGCCGGGTCGACGGTGACCAGGACACGGAACGAGCCGCTGAAGACGACGTGCTCGAAGAAGCTGGTGAAGGTGCGCAGCGCGGTGTCGCGCCCCGCCGACGTGGTGGTGAGGTCGATCGTCGGCGGTGCGGAAGTGGTTGGCGGGGTCAGCACACTGACCTCCTTTCAGGCCTGAGGAACGGCTGGGGGAAGACGGCTAGTAGAAGCGGCCCTGCTCGCTGACCAGGTGGTCGCGGCCGGGAGCGGCGCAGTGCACGCAGCGGGCGGGCCGGTGCGGCACGATCCGGCCGAAGACCGGCAGCCGGCGGGCCGCCGCGCAGCCGTCGCACACGCCCTGGATCAGCCCGGCGCCCTCGATGCCGTGCCGCAACCTCCGCCGGGTGGCCTCCAGTTGGCGGCGGTCGTAGCCCGCGAGCTCGGCCCGCACCCGGGCCGCGTCGGGGAACGGCGCGGTCGGCCCGTGGCCGGCGGGGGCGCGCCGGCCCAGCCGCCAGCGGCCGTCCGGCCGGACGCCGTAGGTCAGCGGGGTGCCGGCCCGGAGCAGGGCGCGTTCGGCCCGGTGCCGGCGGAACGGCGCGTCGTCGGCGAGCACGACCCGCCGGGTGCGCAGGCCGGTCAGGCCGCGCGCCCAGTCGTCCACCCCCGGTGCCCCGGGCGGCGCGAGCACGCCGACCTGCACCGGGGCCAGCGCCGAGGGCAGCCCGAGCCCGCCGCGGTCGAGGTGGTGCATGCTCGCCAGGGCGAGCACCTTGCCGGTGAACCCGACGTCCACCAGGTCGCCGGTGACGCCCAGCGCCCGGCGGTAGGGGGCGGCCATCAGGTAGGTGGTGGCCAGCACGGTCGGCCGGCCGTCGCGCAGGCACGACACCGTCAGGTGGCAGACGTCCCCGTAGGAGGAGAGCGCGTCGGTCTCCACAGTCAGGACCGGCAGCCCGAACGCCTCGAAGGTCCGTTCCAGGACCTGCCGGTAGCCCTCCAGGGCCGCCGGGCCCTCGCCGGCCGGCAGCACGTGGTTGAGCTGCACCGCCGGCCAGATGTAGCGCTCGCGGAAGAGCGGGGAGCCGGAGCCGCGCAGGTGGCGCAGCAGGCCGCCGGTCGCCACCACCGGGCCGGGGTGCCGGTGGCGGCGCAGCCACTCGACGTTGAGGTGCAGGTTGTCGGCGCGCAGCACCCAGTCCGGCTGGGACCGCCGGGTCGCCGGCAGCCGGTAGATGTTGGCGTACTGCGGGAAGACCCGCTCGTAGGCGTCGCGGCGGTTGAGGAACGGGTGCTCGGTGCGGGCCACCGGGGCGAACCGGCCGACCTGCTCGACGAAGGTGTCCACCATCCGCCGGGCGACGCCGAGACCGGGCCCGCGCCAGGACGTGATGCCGCTGCCGGAGCCGCCCGGGGCGATGATCCCCGCGTCGAGCAGGGCGCGGTGGTACAGGGTGTCACGCATGGGACGGCACGCCCCGCTCGGCCGGGAGCCGGGCGGCCACCCAGCAGCACGGGCGCTGCCAGGCCCGGCCGGTGCGGACCTCGATCCGCTCGGCGAGGCCGGCGAGGTCGCGGGAGAGCGCCTCGGCGAGGGCCTCGGCCCCGGCCGGGTCCGCGGTGAACGCCTGGACCAGCAGCAGGCCCTCGCGCTCGCCCTCCTCGTCGAGGTCGCGGCCGAGCGAGTAGCAGCGGCTCGGGCCGCGGCGCAGCCAGCCGGCCGGCACGATCGTGAAGTCGGTGCCGAAGCTGCGCAGGTACCACGGCTCGTCCTCGGGCTCCAGCCGGACGGACCGGGGGTAGCGCAGCCCGCCGGTGGCGGGGACGGCCGGCACCTCCAGGATCTCCTCGATGTCGTGCCGGAGCATGACGGCGGCGACCGCGTCCCGGGCGCTGTCAGCGGACGGCGGCATCGAGCACCTCCACGGTCGCGCTCGCCGCGTCGACCCGGGCGCGGGCGCCGAGCGGCAGGGTGAGCATCGGATCGCCGTGGCCGAGGTCCACTCCGGCCACCACGGGTGCGCCGTACGGTGCGGTGAACTCGGCGACCGTGCGGCGCAGTTCGTCCTCGAAGCCGGCGGGGGCGCGGAACGAGCGGCCGAGCAGCAGCGCCGCCATGGTGTCGAACACGCCGAGCATCCGCAGGTGGGTCAGCGAGCGTTCGACGGTGCGCAGGTCGGTGGCGGTGGTCTCCAGGACCACCACCGCGCCGGAGAAGTCGGGGAAGTACGGGGTGCCGGCGAGCAGGCCGACGGTCTCCAGGTTCCCGCCGAGCAGCGGACCGGTGCCGGTGCCGGGGTGCAGCCACTGCCAGCCGTCGCCGGGCAGCAGGCTCCGGGGCCGGTCGTCGGCCTCGTCCCAGAACAGCAGTTCCTCGGTGCGCTCGGCGGCCGGGGCGAGGCGGCCCAGCGGCCGGGGCCGGGCCACGGCGCGCTGGAAGCCGTCCCGGGTGTAGGGCAGGATCCCGGGGTACTCGGCGAGTTCGGGCAGCAGGGTGGGCCCGTGGAAGGTCACCAGGCCGGTGCGGCGCAGGACCGCCAGCAGGATGGTGGTGATGTCGCTGTAGCCGGTGATGATCTTGGGGTCGGCGCGCAGCGCGTCGTAGTCCAGGGCGTCGAGCACGGCGTTGCTGGTGAGGCCGCCGAGGGACGCGACGACGCAGCGCACCTGCGGGTCGCGGAAGAACCCGTTGAGCTCGTCCGCCCGCTGAGCGGGCGTCGCGTCCCGGACGCCGTCGGCCGCCAGCGGTCCGAGGCGGACCTCGTAGCCGAGCCCGCGCAGCGCCTCGACGCCGCGCCGCAGCCGGCGCGGGGTGACCACCGCCGCCGACGGGGTGGCGACACCCACCACGTCGCCCTCGCGCAGCCGCGGCGGGACGAGCAGCGGACTCCCGGTCACGGGGACGGACGTCCCCGTACCCGGTCCCGGTGGACCGGCCTGAGGGAGAACACGCATAACTGCCTCCAGAGAACACCGATTGCGGCTGCGACGAGCGGCAGGCCGCCAGGGCGCCGGCGTCGCATCGCCTCGTGGCAGCCATCGTTGGCGAACCGGCGTCCGGCTCACAGTCCCGACTCGGGGGTACCCGGGGGCAGGTCACGCGACGGGAGCGGACGGGCGGGGCGGGCGCGTCACGGCTTTCCGGGACTGGGAACGCGGCCGCGGCGGGTGGCACGGTGTCCTGCGACATCCCGGCCGCGCCCCCTTCTTCGTCCTGCGGGGCCGCCGCGCCGCGCTCGCCGTGTGCCGCGCCCCGTGCGAGCGGCATGTGAACCGCTGCGCGCGAGCCGTTCCCAGGCACTGCGCCCGCCGTACCGAGCGCCGTGCCCACCCCCTGGCCGCGACCGGCCCGCCGATCACCGCACCCGACATCCCGGAGGAGCCGCGTGACCCGGACCCCACAGCCCTGGGCCGTCTTCGACATCGACGGTGTGGTGGCCGACGCCGCCCACCGGGTGTCCCACCTGTCCGCCTCCCCGCCCGACTGGGAGGGGTTCTTCGCCCGGGCCGGCGACGACACCGCCCTGGCGCCCGGCCTGGCGCTGGTGGCCGAGCTGCGGGAGACCCACCGGGTGGCCTGGTTCACCGGCCGCCCGGAGCGGATCCGCGCCACCACCACGGACTGGCTCACCGCGCACGGCCTGCCCGTCGAGCCGCTGCGCATGCGCCCCGACGGCGACGACCGCCCGGCCAGCGTGCTCAAGGCCGGCTGGCTGACGGAACTGGCGGGCATCCGCCCGATCGCCGTGGTGGTGGAGGACAACGACGCGGTCGTCACCGCCCTGCTGGCCGCGGGCTGGCCGGTGCACCACGCGGTCTGGGCCGCGCCCTCGGCTCCACTGCACACCGCCCAGGAACGGCTCGGCCGGACCTGACCCCCCAACCCCCGCCCGGTACCGCACATCCGTGACTGGGCACGGCCTGGCCACCGGGCAAGCATGGACGAGCCAATCCCGAGGAGGAGATTCACGTGCAGACGCCGACGCTGGCCCGCTGGGTGGGCGACGCCGAGGAGTTCCTGGCTTCCTACTGGCAGCGCCGGCCCGGCGTGTTCCGCCCCGGCGGCGCGGCGCTGAGTCCCTTCACCCTCGCCGACGCCGACCGGGCGCTGGCCGGCGGACTGCTGCGCGAGCCGTACGTCGAGATGACCGACGCGCAGACCCCGCTGGCCGCCGACGCCTTCACCGTCACCCGCAGGGTGCACCACGCCGCGCACACCGGATTCGCCGACCCGGCCAGGATCGAGGCGCTCCTGGACCGGGGCGCCACCCTGCTGCTGCGCTGCGTCGACCAGTGGCACCCGCCCACCGCGGCGATGGTGGACGCGCTCTCGGCCGAACTCGGGCGCGCCATCGAGGCGTTCTACTTCGTGACGCCCGCCGGGCACCAGGGCCTGCCGCTGCACCGGGACGACGCCGACGTCCTGGTGGTGCAGGTGGCGGGCAGCAAGAGCTGGCGGGTGCACGAGGGGCCCGGCGACGCCGCCTGGGGGCCCGGGGCCGTCGGCGAGGGCCCGCAGCCGGCCGAGGTGCTGCGCACGACGCTGCGCCAGGACGAGGTCCTCTACATCCCACGCGGCTACGCCCACCAGGCGGTCGGGGACGGCGGCCTGTCGGTGCACCTGTCGCTGACCATCCGGGAGGCCGGCGCGGTCGAACTGCACCGCGCGGTACAGCGGTTGCTGTTCGCCGGGCTCAGGGCGGCGCCCCGCCCGCTCGGCGACCGGGCCCTGCTGGACGCGGCCGGCGGCCTGCTCGACCACGCCCGGGGATG
>NZ_JBFBDY010000083.1:0-20679 GCF_040683475.1 Kitasatospora sp. NPDC093558
CCACCCCGGCGGCACCGCCCGCGTCCGCCGCGCCCGGCGCCCAGGGCGCGCACCCCCGCGAGTACCACCCCGGCCGGCCCGCGACGCCCGTCGAGGCCGTGCCGTGGGGCCTTCGGGTGGCCGCCGAGTCGACGTGGCGGCTGCTGCTGCTCGGTGCCGCGCTCTACGTCGTCTTCTACGTCGTCGACATGCTGCGGCTGGTCGCCTTCTCGGTGCTGGCCTCGCTGCTGATCTCGGCCCTGCTGGAGCCCTCGGTCTCCTGGCTGCGCCGCCACGGCGTGCCGCGCCCGCTCGCGGCCGTCGGGGTGTTCCTGAGTGGCCTGGCCGGGATCGGGCTGGTCGGCTGGTTCGTGGTCTGGCAGGTCAGCACGAACCTGTCGGACGTCACCAACCAGGTCCAGAAGGGTGTCATCCAGCTGCGGGACTGGCTGACCGACGGCCCGCTGCACCTGACCCAGCAGCAGATCACCGACTTCGCCAACCAGATCACCAAGGCGATCACCACCAACACCGACCAGATCACCTCGGCCTCGCTTACCACCGCGCAGATCGCCGTCGAGGTGCTGACCGCGGTGCTGATGACCTTCTTCACCACGTTCTTCTTCATCTACGACGGCCAGAAGATCTGGAACTGGGCCCTGCGCGGGCTGCCCCGGCACTCCCGCTTCGCGATGGCCGGCGCCGGGCCGAAGGCCTGGACGACGCTCACCGCGTACGTGCGCGGCACCGTGTGCGTGGCGTTCATCGACGCGGTCTGCATCGGCATCGGGATCGACCTGCTGGGCGTGCCGATGGCGATGCCGCTGGCCGTGATCATCTTCCTGGGCGCCTTCGTGCCGCTGGTCGGCGCGCTCGTCACGGGCACCGCGGCCGTCCTGATCGCGCTGGTCACGCAGGGGCCGTGGACGGCGCTGATGGTGCTGGTCGTGCTGGTCGCGGTGATGCAGATCGAGAGCCACGTGCTCCAGCCGCTGATCCTCGGACGGGCGGTGCGGGTCCACCCGCTGGGCGTCGTGCTCGGCGTCGCGGCCGGCGGCATCATCGGCGGCATCGGAGGCGCGGTCGTGGCCGTCCCGCTGATCGCGGTCACCAACACCGTCGTGACGCACCTGCGCCGGCGCAACGAGGCCGGCCAGGCCGTCTTCACCGCGCTGGAGAACGCCCGCGAGGCCGCCGAGCGCACCGCCTCGGCGCCGGCCGGCGCTCCCGCCCCGGCGCCGGTCGCCGACTGAGAACGACGAAGGGCCCCGCCCGACGGTTCGTCCGGCGGGGCCCTTTAGTGTGCGTGTCCGTCAGGCGTCGACGGCGGCGAGGACGGCCTCGGAGTCGAGGACGCCCGCCACGGCCTGGAGGACGGCGGCGATCTTCATCGAGGCCTGGATGACCTCGCGCTCGACACCGGCCTTGCGCAGCACGGCCTCGTGCGAGTCGAGGCACTGGCCGCAGCCGTTGATGGCCGAGACCGCGAAGCACCAGAGCTCGAAGTCGGCCTTCTCGACGCCCGGAGTGCCGATGATGTTCATCCGCAGACCGGCCCGCATGCTGCTGTACTCCTTGTCGGAGAGCAGGTGCAGCGTCCGGTAGTAGACGTTGTTCATCCCCATGACGGCCGCGGCGCCCTTGGCGGCGTTGTACGCCTCCGGGGAGAGGTTGGCCTTCGCCTCGGGCTCCAGCTCGCGCAGCACGGCGGGGCTGCGGGTGGCCATCGCGCAGGAGAGGACGGTGCCCCACAGCTGCTGGGCGGGGAGGTCGGAGTTGCCGATGACCGAGCCCAGGTTGAGCTTGAGGTCCTTGGCGTAGTCCGGGAGGGCGGACTTCAGGTCGTCGAGGGCCATGGGTCAGCCCGCCAGCAGGGCCTGGGCGTCGAGGGTGTCCTCGCCCTTGTTCCAGTTGCAGGGGCACAGCTCGTCGGTCTGCAGGGCGTCCAGCACGCGCAGGACCTCCTTCGGGTTACGGCCGACGGAGCCGGCGGTGACCATGACGAACTGGATCTCGTTGTTCGGGTCGACGATGAACACCGCGCGCTGGGCGGTGCCGTCGGCGCCCTCGACGCCACAGGCCTGCATCAGCTCGTGCTTGACGTCGGCCAGCATCGGGAAGGGCAGGTCGCGCAGGTCCTTGTGGTCCTTGCGCCAGGCGTGGTGCACGAACTCGGAGTCGCCCGAGACACCCAGGATCTGGGCGTCGCGGTCGGCGAACTCGTCGTTCAGCTTGCCGAACGCGGCGATCTCGGTCGGGCAGACGAAGGTGAAGTCCATCGGCCAGAAGAAGACGATCTTCCACTTGCCCTCGTAGGACTTGTGGTTGATGTCGGCGAAGGCGTTCGCGGCGTCCAGGTCGACACAGGCCTTGAGGTCGAACTCGGGGAACTTGTCACCGATCGTGAGCACGTTCGCTTCTCCTGTAATGAGACTGCGGGGAGTTGTCCGGATTACGGACAGGTCTCAACGATTCCACATCGTGGACTGATCAGGGAAATAGCTACAATCGATGGGTCTGATCGGAGAGAGCTATCAATAGCCAGCCCACCGCGGCCCCCGGCCCCGCCCGTAGCCCCCGTACGCCCACGGTCGCCCAGCTCAGGGCGTTCGTCGCGGTCGCCGAGTACCGGCACTTCCGCGAGGCCGCCGCCGCCACCGGCACCAGCCAGCCCGCGCTGTCCGGGGCGGTCGCGGCACTGGAGGAGTCGCTGGGTGCCCAGCTCGTCGAGCGTACGACGCGCAAGGTGATCGTGACGCCACTGGGGGAGCGCGTGCACGCGCACGCCCGCCGAGTGCTCGCGTCGCTCCAGGCGCTCACCGAGGAGGTCGAGGCCGCGCGCCGCCCGTTCACCGGGCCGCTGCACCTCGGCGTCATCCCGACCGTCGCGCCCTACCTGCTGCCCACCGTGCTGCGGCTGGTCCGCGACCGCTACCCCGAGCTGGAGCTGCACGTCCACGAGGAGCGCACGCCCTCGCTGCTGGAGGGGCTGGCCGCCGGGCGGCTGGACGTCCTGCTGCTCGCGCTCCCGGCCGGCGGCACCTCGCCGACCCGGGACATCCCGCTGTTCGACGAGGACTTCGTGCTGCTGACCCCGCCCGGGCACCCGCTCGCCGGCCGGGTCGACGTCCCGCGCGACGTCCTGCTCGACCTGGACGTGCTCCTGCTGGAGGAGGGCCACTGCCTGCGCGACCAGGCCCTCGACATCTGCCGCGAGGTCGGCGCCGACCAGGCCGGGTCGACCACCCGGGCGGCCGGGCTGTCCACGCTGGTCCAACTCGTCGCCGGGGGCCTCGGGGTGACGCTGCTGCCCGCGACCGCGCTGGACGTCGAGGCCGGCCGGGCCGACCGGCTCGCCGCCGTCCGCTTCGCCGCCCCCGCGCCCGGCCGCCGGATCGGCCTGGCCACCCGCCCGGGTTCGGCCCGCAGCGCCGAGTACGACCGCTTCGCCGCCTCGCTGCGCGAGGTGCTGGCCGAACTCCCGGTCCGGATCGTCGAGTAGGGCGTGTCCTAACCGGGGATCTGCGCCGGCGCTCCCAGGCAGAGCCCGACCGTCGTCGCGACCAGCAGGTCCAGCGCCCGTACGGTGTCCGCGTCCGGCTCGGCGTCGGGCGCGGCGCCCAGCGCGAGGTAGCGCGCCGTCAGGCCGTCGAAGCCGCTGAGGAAGTGGACGGCGATCTCGCGCGCCGGCATCGGCAGGCTCAGCCCGTGCGCCGCCGCGAGGGCGGTGAGCATCTCGGTCGCCGTGCCCTCGACCTCGCGCTGGAGCGCGAGCATGATCTCCTGCAGGTCAGCGTCGCGCATCGCCAGCGAGCCGAACTCGCTGAGCAGCACGCAGCGCCCCTCCTCGCCGGTGGCGGCGTCCCAGAGCGCGTGCACGAGCGTGCGGACCTGCTCGCCGAACGGGCCGTCACCGGGGGAGGCGGCCCGGACCTGGCCGATGAAGTCGGCGGTCAGCTGCTCGACGACGGCCCGGTAGAGGTCCTTCTTGGTGCCGAAGGTGTAGTGCACCGTCGCCTGGGCCACGCCGAGCTCGGCCGCGATCGCCCGGGTGCTGCCGGCCGCGATGCCCTCGCGGCTCATCAGGTCGAGGGCGGCCTGCACCAGCTGGGGCCGTCGTTCTGCGGCGGGGACGTGTGCCATCCCGCCAGGGTATCGCCATGGTCGGGTAACTGCGTCGAACGAATCTGTCCATCGCCCGTGTCGCTCGACTTTGTCATCTGACAAAGTCGAGCGTACGGTGGATCCGAGACCTGGTCAGGCACCCGCCTGCCCGACGACCGGACCGGAGGGTCAGCCATGGCCACGTACCTGTACCGATTGGGCCGCTCCTGCTTCCGGCGCAGGCGGGCCGTCCTGGCCGTCTGGATCGCCGTGCTGATCGCGGTCGGCGGTGCCGCCGGGGCGTTCGCGGGCAAGACGAGCAACGAGTTCAAGGTCCCCGGCACGGAGGCGCAGGCCACCCTCGACCGGATCAAGGACACGTTCCCGCAGCAGGGCCACGCCTCCGCGCAGATCGTCTTCGCCGCCCCGGCCACCGAGGGGATCAAGGCGCCGGACGCGGGCCGGGCGGTCGGCGAGGCCGTCCACCGGATCGCCGCCGTCCCGGGCGTGGCCGCCGTGCCCGACCCGTACGCCACCGGCGCCGTCTCGCCCGACGGCAAGGTCGCCATCGCGCTGGTCTCCTTCGACCGCAAGCTCGGCGACCTCACCGACCAGCAGCGCGACGCCGTAAAGGCCGCCGCCGAACCGGCCCGCGCGGCCGGGCTCGACGTCGCCTTCGGCGGCGACGCGTACAACAGGATGGCCCAGGTCGACGGCGGCGAGGCGATCGGACTCGTGGTGGCCGGCGTGGTGCTGGTGATCACCCTCGGCTCGCTGGTCGCCGCCGGGCTGCCGCTGCTCACCGCCCTGGTCGGCGTCGGCGTCGCGATGGCCGGACTGCTCGCGCTCACCGGCTCGTTCGAGATCATCACCACCGCGCCCGTGCTGGCGCTCATGGTCGGCCTCGCGGTCGGGATCGACTACGCGCTGTTCATCCTCTCCCGCCACCGCCGCCACCTGGACGAGGGCCTGACGCCCGAGGAGGCCGCCGCGCGCGCCACCGCGACCGCCGGCAGCGCCGTCGTGTTCGCGGGCCTGACCGTCGTCGTGGCGCTCGCCGGACTCGCCGTCGCGGGCGTCCCGTTCCTCACCGTGATGGGCCTCGCCGCCTCCGGCGCCGTCGTGGTGGCCGTCCTGGTGGCGATCACGCTGCTGCCCGCGCTGCTCGGCTTCGTCGGCCGCCGGATCGACCGGCTGCCGGTCTGGCGGCGGGCCGTGCGCCCGGGCGGCGGGACGACCATGGGCGAGCGCTGGGCCACGTTCGTCGTGCGCCGCCCGCTGCCCGTCCTGCTCGTCGGCCTGGCCGGCCTCGGCGTCCTCGCGGTGCCTGCCGCGAGCCTCAACCTCGGCCTGCCGGGCGGTGGTTCGCAGGCCGCCGGGACGGACGCGCGCAAGGCGTACGACCTCGTGAGCGAGGGCTTCGGGCCCGGCTTCAACGCGCCGCTCGTCGTGGTCGTGGACGCGAAGGGCACGTCGCAGCCGGACCAGGCGGTGCAGGGCGTGGCGGCGAAGCTGCAGACGCTGGAGGGCGTGCGGACGCTGCTGCCGCCGGCCGTCGACCGCGCGAGCGGGACGGCCCTGCTGACCGTCATCCCGCAGAGCGGTCCCGACGACGCGGCCACCAAGTCGCTCGTCAACGAGATCCGCGACCAGCGCGCCGAGTTGAAGGCCTCGACCGGCGCGGGCATCGCCGTCACCGGCACCACGGCCGCCAACATCGACGTCTCCACCAAGCTCGGCCAGGCGCTGCCGCCGTTCCTCGCGGTCATCGTCGGCATCGCGATGGTGCTGCTGGCGCTGGCGTTCCGCTCGGTGCTCGTCCCGCTCAAGGCGGTGGCCGGGTTCCTGCTCAGCATCACGGCCTCGCTCGGCGCGGTGGTCGCGGTCTACCAGTGGGGCTGGCTGGACGGCCTGATCGACGTGCCGAAGGTCGGCCCGGTGGTGAGCTTCGTGCCGATCCTGCTGATCGGGGTGCTGTTCGGGCTGGCGATGGACTACGAGCTGTTCCTGGTCTCCGGGATGAAGGAGCAGCACGTCCACGGCATGGCGCCGCGCGAGGCCGTGGTGGCGGGGGTGCGGGGCGGCGCCCGGGTGGTGACGGCGGCCGCGCTGATCATGGTGTCGGTGTTCGGCTCGTTCGTCTTCGGCCACGACCCGATCGTCCAGCCGATCGGCTTCGCCCTCGCGGTGGGCGTGCTGGTGGACGCCTTCGTCGTGCGGATGGCGCTGGTGCCGGCCGCGATGGCGCTGTTCGGCAAGGCGGCGTGGTGGTTCCCGAAGCGGCTGGAGAAGGTCGTGCCGCGGGTGGACATGGAGGGCGAGCAGCTGATCGCGCGGCTGGAGGAGCGGGAGCCCGGAGCGGCGAAGGAACCGGCGGGAGTCTGACCGGCTCCACTGACGGCGGCGGGGTCCCCGTCGCCGTCATGGCGTCCGCTACTGGGGAAGCCGCTGCTCGAACCAGACCACCTTGCCGGTGCCCAGCCGGGTCGCGCCCCAGCGGTCGGCGCACCGGGCCACTATCTGCAGCCCGCGCCCCCGTTCGTCCTCCGGCCCGGTCCGGCGCGGCCGGGGCAGCAGCGGGCTGTCGTCGCCGACCTCGCAGCGCAGCCGGGTGGTGCGCACCAGGCTGAGGGTGACCGGACGGGTGGCGTGCTGGACGGCGTTGGTGACCAGCTCGCTGACCATGAGCTCGGTCGCCTCGCTGAGCTCGCCGAGCCCCCAGCGGCGCAGCGTGTGCGCGGCCAGCCGGCGGGCCCGCCCTGGCGTCTCGTTGCGCGGCTGGAGGTACCAGTGCGCGACGTCCCCGGCCGGGATGCCGTCGAAGCAGGCGCCGAGCAGGGCGATGTCGTCGCCGCGGTCGCCCGGCGGCAGGATCCGCAGCGCCTCCTGGCACAGCTGCTCGGGGGCGTGCCAGGTCGAGCCGGCGATCTTGGCGCGGAGCAGTTCGAGGCCGTCGCTGAGCGGGCGGCTGCGGGTCTCGACCAGGCCGTCGGTGAACAGCAGCAGGGCCGAGCCGGGCGGGGCGGGCAGCTCGACGGAGTTGAAGTCGACCCCGCCGACGCCGATCGGCGCCCCGGAGTCGAGCTCGACCACCTCGGCCGTCCCGTCCGGCCGGACGAGCACCGGCGGCACGTGCCCGGCGTTGGCGATCACCACGCGGTTGGCGATCGGGTCGTACACCGCGTAGACGCAGGTGGCCAGGTGCTGTTCGCGGCCGAGCCGCTGGGCCTGTTCGTCCAGGTGGTACAGCACCTCGTGCGGCGGCAGGTCGAGCGCGGCGAGGGTCTGGGCGCTGGTGCGCAGCTGGCCCATGATGGCGGCCGAGGTGAGCGAGTGGCCCATGACGTCGCCGACGATCAGGGCGATCCGGTTGCCGGGCAGCGGCACCGCGTCGTACCAGTCACCGCCGACCTGGGCGCCGCGCTCGCCGGGCAGGTAGCGCTGGGCGAGGCGCACGCCGTGCGGCTGGGGCAGGCGCAACGGCAGCATGCTGCGCTGGAGTTCGTTGGCTATCTCCCACTCGCGGGCGTACCGCAGGGCGGTGTCGACGGCCAGTCCGGCCTGGGTGGCGAGGTGGGCGGCGGTCGCGGTGTCGGCGGCGTCGAACGCCGGGCGGCCGGTGCGTTCGGGAGGCCGGCGGATCAGCACGAGCAGGCCGAGCACGGCCTTGCGCCCGCGCAGCGGCAGGGCGAGGACGGACGTGCCCGCGCCGAGCCGCGCGAGCCCCCGGGTGCCGTACAGCTCGCGCAGCAGCGTCTCGGTGCGCTCGGCGGCGGGCGTGCCGATCACGGCGGCCTCGGCCGGACGGCGGCTCAGCAGGGCGTGGGCGAGGGCGCCGCCGCGGGTCACCGGGGTGGCGGGCCCGCCGTCGGCGTTCGAGCGGGTGCCCCAGCGGGTGCGCCGGCGGTCCTCGGCGCCGCTGGGCCGGCCGCGGCGGCCGATCCGGGTGCCGGTGCTGTAGTGGATGCGCAGCTCGTCGGGGAAGCCGGGTTCGCGCTCGACATTGGGCAGCGGGTCGCGCAGGTGGACGACGGCGGCGTCGGCGAGGGCCGGGACCAGCACCCGGCCCACGTTGCGCAGCGTCGCCGCGAGGTCAAGGGCGCTGTTGATCCGCCGGGTCGCCGAGTCGAGCCAGCCGAGGCGCCCGGCCACGTCGTCGCGCCCGGCCGCCGCGGGCTCGCTGCGCGGCTGGGGGAGGGCAGGCGGCTGTCCGGCCTCGGTGTTGAGCTGGTCGCGCACGGCTGCCTGTCCTGGGCTCGGGGTGGGCTCTGGGAGTCTTCTGCTTGCTGGTCTCTTCCGCCGCCGGGTGGTCAGCGCCGCCGGGTGGTCAGCCGACGCGTCGACAGCAGAGGAACAGTTGCTCCTCCGGCGGCAGCGAGGTACTGGCCGGCGCGTACGGGTGCCCCGAACACTCCTCGACGGCGAATCCGGACGCGACCAGAACCCGTTCCAGATCCTCCCTCAGATACCCGCTGATCCGCAGCTCTCTGCCGAGGAACGGAAGGGGAACGTGATCCAGATCGGCCTCCACCATCCCGAGCGCCAGCAGCCCGCCCGGCCGCAGCAGCGCGTGCAGGCGGCCGAGAACCGTCGGGATCTCGTCCTGCGACAGCAGGATCAGCGAGAAGAAGGCGGTGACGGCGGCGAACCCGCCCCGCCCGTCCGGCCCCAGCTCGGGGACGTTCCAGACCCGCCCGGCGCGCTCGGTGCCCAGGTCGTAGAGGTCGATCCGGTGGAAGACGGGCGGGTGCTCGCCCGGGTGGTGGGCGTCCGCGGCCAGCGTCAGCATCACGTCCGAGAGGTCTATACCGGTGACCCGCAGCCCGCCCGCGGTCAGCTGGCGGACCGTCGGATCCCCGGTGCCGCAGCCGACGTCGAGCACCCGGGCCCCCGGCTCCAGCTCCGCCAGCAGCCGCCGGCCACACGCGAGCTGCCCGTCCTTGGCCGGGAACGCCTCGCCGTACCCGGCGCCGATCGTGTCGAAGGCGACCGCCTGCAACGCCCGCACGGCCCGGCGCCGCCGGGCGTCGGGCTCGTCGTCACCCGCGTCCTCGCCGACGGGGAACGGGTCCGATATCTGTCCGGTCGTCACGATAGAGAGGCACCCTTCCACCCCGGCCTCCGCCAGCCTGGCCGGCCGCTGCCGGTGGCGGTGCGTCACGCTCTCCGCAGCACACGGACGGACTGCGCGGCGCAATCCGGAACCCTGAGCACTCTGGAACCCTGATGCGTCGCCGGCAGACACTTGTGTGTGCACTGGCATCCGAGAATAAGCGTGATCACACCGCCGTGGGGCCCCTTTCCGGCCAACTCGTCGTTCTTGGGCCGTTGTGGACGGTGTTGCGGAAGCACGACGGTGCGGGCCGGGGTGGTGCGCGCCGACCCCGCACGCCGCTCGGCGCGCTGGGGGCGATGGCGCTGACCTGCGGTTTTCGCCACTCCGCAGGCTGACAATCCGACGTTTATCGAACGTCAATCGGCGCGGTGCACAGTAGGGACCAGCGCCGGGGAAGCGTTGAGGGCGCTCCCGCAGCCGGGGGGCTGCGGGGGCGCCGACGCAACGCGAATCGGGGGAGGTCATCCGCTGGGGGGCGGAGGCCTCACGGCGCTGGGGGAGAGGAAGAGGCAGGCTCGGTGTGCTGCTGGGAGATGAGGACCGCCACGGGGGAGGCCTCCGGCACACCGAGCCGCGTGAACATCGCGTGCGCCTCCCGCAGACACGCCAGCCCACGCGCCGGCTGCGCGAGGGCGAGCAGCGCCTCGCCGAGCGCGGCGTTGGCGAGGCCCTGGCAGTAGGCGCCGTCCATTTCCTGTCCGATGGAGAGCGACTCCTCGGCCGCCTCGGCCGCCTCGGCGTGCTGGCCCGCGGCGAGCAGGGCCGAGGAGAGCCTGGCCAGGGTGTAGCCCTCGCGCAGACGGTTCTGCTGGGACTGGTACAGGTGGTGCGCTTCGCGCAGGTGTCCCACCGCGGCGGCCGGGGCTTCGGTCGACGAGATGACGACGCCGAGCTGGTAGAGCGTGTCGGCGAGGCAGGGGCCGTTCTTCGACGCGCGCGCGGTGTTGACCGCCTCGATCGCCGACTGAACAGCCGACTGTGCGTCCCCGATGTCCAGTTGTGCCCGGGCGATGTTGCCGAGCAGCCGGGCTTCGCCGATCGGCGCACCGACGACGCGGCTGATGGCGCGGGCCTGTTCGAAGAACGGCAGCGCCTCGGCGGAGCGGTTGGCGACGCTGAGGATGATGCCCAAGGTGTTGGCGGTGGCCGAACGGAGAACGGTCGCCTCCGCCGGATCCTGCAGGCTGAGGCTCTTCAACAGCGAGTGCTCGGCCTGCTGGAAGTCGTTGGTGATCGACTGCAGGGTTCCGAGGGCGAAGTGGACGCGCGCGAGAGCGTCGGAGTCGCCCGAGCCCTGGGCGTTCTGGTCGGCCATCTCCAGGATCCGACGCACGCGGGGCCCGTGCGTCGGATCCTCGACCAGGCTGTCCAGAACGATCAGCAGATCGACGGCAGGACGGAGCAGTTCGCTCGGCCCCTGGACCGCGGCCTCGACCGAGCTGAGCAGCAGGGCGACCTCAGCCCTCAGCCACTGCCTCGCATCCAGGTTTCCGGGCAGGGCCAAGCCCGTCGAGCCCGATGCGTTGAGCGGTTCGGGCAACTGGTCGTCCGGCTCGATGGCCTGCGCCGCGGTTCGGACGGTGGGCAGCAGAAGATCGAGCAGCCGCCGCACTGCGGCCTGCTGCTCTTCGACGTCGCCGATCCGCAGGTTCTGACGCTGGGCGTAGAGCCGGAGCAGATCGTGGTACCGGTAGCGCCCGGGCGTGAAGCACTCCAGCATGTTGGCTTCCACGAGTGCCTCGGCGAATTCCTCCGCCGAGTCCTCGTCCGTGCCGAGGAGCGCCGCGACGGCGGCCAGCGGCAGATCGGATGAGTCGATCAGGGAGAGCAGCCGGAATGCGCGGGCCTCGGCGCTGGAGAGCTGTCCGTATCCGAGGCCGATGGTGGTCTCCACCGCCAGGTTGCCGAGTTGAAGTTCGTCCAGGCGGCGCCGCTGGTCGGCTAACCGCCGAGCGAGGTCCGATACGCTCCAACGCGGCCGGCTCGCCAGTCGGGCGGCGGCGATCCGGACGGCGAGCGGCAGGAAGCCGCACGCGGTGACGACGGCCATGGCGGCCTCGGGCTCGGCGGCGACGCGATGCTCGCCGACGATCGCGGAGAAGAGCGCCAGCGCCTCGTCCGGGGTCAGTTCCTCGACGTCCACGAGGTGGGCACCCGGAATGCCGGCCAGCCGGGACCGACTGGTGGCGAGTACGGCGCAGCCGGACACCCCAGGGATGAGCGGCCGGATCTGGTCGGCGTCCCGGGCGTTGTCGAGAAGGATCAGCATGCGCCGACTGGCCAGCAGCGACCGGTAGAGGGCGGCGCGCTGTTCCAGTGACTCGGGGTTGTCCGTGACTCCGAGCGCGTGCAGGAAGTCACCCAGGACCACGGCGGGGTCGGCGGGCGAGGCGCCCGCACCGCGCAGGTCGACGTACAGCTGGCCGTCGGGGAACTCGGCCCGCACCCGGTGGGCCACGTGGACCGCGAGGGTCGTCTTCCCGACCCCGCCGATGCCGGCCAGCGAGGTCACCACGACCGCTTGCCCGGTGGCGTTCATCAGGACCGCGGAGAGGTCGTTGACCAGTCCGGATCTACCACTGAAGTCCGATACGTCGGCGGGGAGTTGGGCCGGCGGCGGAGGCGTCGGCGGGCCGTCCTCGCGGACCGGGGCGGCGGGGAGCGTGAGCGCCGGGTCGGCGGCGAGGATGCGCGAGTGCATCGCGGACAGGCCGGCGCCGGGTTCGACCCCGAGTTCGTCGATGAGGAGCTTGCGGGTGTCGGTGTAGACACCCAGGGACTCGGCCTGCCGACCGCAGCGGTACAGGGCGAGCATCAGCAGTTCCCGCAGCCGCTCCCGGAGGGGGTGCTCGGCGGTGAGCGAGTTCAGCTCACCCACCACCTCGGCGTGCAGCCCGATGTCGAGGGCTGCCGCGCACATGTCCTCGGACGCCGCGACCTGACGTTCGGCCAGCCGCAGGCGTTGTGCCTCCGCGTAGGGGCCGGGGACGCCGGTGAGCGGGCGCCCGCTGAACAGCCCGAGGGCGCGGACGAGGAGGCGGTGCGTCTCGTGGAGGTCGCCCGCGGCCCGGGCGGCGGCGGCCTCGGCGGAGAGGTTCTCGAAGACCGTCACGTCGAGTGCGTCGCCGGGGATGCGCAGGGCGTAGCCGTCGGCGACCGAGACCAGCAGCTCGGCGGGTGCGCGGACCTCGCGGCGGGGTTCGATGACGGTGCGCAGCCGGGAGACGTACGTGCGCAGCGCGGCGACGGCCTGCGCGGGCGGGCGGTCTCCCCACAGGCCGTCGACGAGGTCCTGGGTGGTGACCGGGCGGCCGGAATGCAGGAGAAGAGCGGTCAGAATCGCCTGTTGCTGGGGGGAACCGAGCGACAGGGGTTTCTCGTCGAGCCAGGCCTGGACAGGACCGAGGACCTGGAAGCGCAGCGCAGGCACAGGCGGCGTCTCCCGAAACTCCATGAAGTCCCCCGATGGCCTGTGGTGTCGATTCCGTGAAGGGCGCTCGGCGGTCCGCCGTGGCCGTTCAGCTTAGGCGGACGGCCGACTCTGCCGGACGGCACCACAAGCCGCACGATGTTTATCGGACATTTAATCAACCCTACGATACTGTCCGCGCGCCCGCGCCAAGCAGGTCGGGCTGAAGACATTGATGACCGAAAGGCGGCCGCCCAATGGCCAACGACCAGAGCGAGACCCCGGTGCCGACGACGCCCGACACCAAGGCGCAGACGTCGGCCCCGGCTGCCGCTGTGGAGGCCGGCAAGGCTGTCGAGGGCGCGGTGGCCGCGTCCTCGAACCCGACCACGTACACCGAGCCCACCGCCGCCGACAAGGCGGCCCTGGAGGGCGAACTGTTCGGCGACGAGGCCACGCGCGTCGTGGAACCCGCCACGCCGGCGACCGGCAAGCCGGGTGAGGTCTACGAGCCGGAGGGCATCATCGCCAGCCGTCCGTAATGCCGTGAGGTCGCGTGCCAGTGTCCTTCCGTGGGGATCCGCTGTCGGCTCCAATTCCCCTGATGCAGAGCCTGACGGCATGTAGGATCGAACGCATGTTCACTCGATGGGGGTGGACTTTGCAGAGGGGAGGCGGCATGAGCAAGATCCGTCGTATAGCTGTGGTTGCGGTTTCTACTGCCGTTGTGACCGTCGGTTACGTCGCGACGGCCGCCGGGGCCTTCGCGGGTGTGATCAACAGCCGCCCGTAAGTTCCGAACCCGGCTTGCGCCCCGCGCCCGATCGCTTCGGGCGCGGGGTGCTTGTCGTATTGGCGTCGATTTGCCTGCTATGGGTGGTGGCGAGCGGGGCCGTGTCGGCACGTCCGGCGAGTAAATGAAAGCCGGGGCGGCTGATTCGCATCTGATGCACGCATTGTGATCGCTGCTATCCGTAACGTTCCCGATCGCGAGTGTGGGGCGTTCCGGAATTTCCGGTTCAGCGAAGGAGTTGTAGGCCCGGAATACTGCTATTTGCGTGCATTTGTTCGCAATTGCTGAAGCCGGTGCCATTCAGCTGGACGGCGTCGGTCTCCTTTGCCGGGTCGGGAGTTGACGGCGGCTCGAGCTGGTCGATACCCGCGCCGGCGCGGCCCCGCCGCCCGCGTGCGGGGTGGGTCTTCCGGTCGGGTCGGAGTCGGGTTCGTCGCCCGCCGGGCCGGGGGCCGGGGTGACGTGGGTCGGGTCGGCGGTCCATTCGCGGCCGCCGGACTCGGGGCGGAGGTAGTGCTCGCCGCCGATGGTGTCCATGTAGATGCCGGTGCGCCCGGTCCTCCGGTCGAGGACGCGGTCACCCAGGTGTGGCCGGTAGGCGGCGGCGTTGCGCTGACGGGGGTTCACCGCACTCTCCCTTGCTCTGTGGTCGCTGTCCGCGCGTCCGTGGCGACGCTCGGCGACTACCCAGCATCTCTAGAGAAGCTAATATCTCTAGAGATGTCAACGGTCGTATCTCCTTACTTGCGGCCGCGGGCGCGCCTACGATTTCCGAGAGGGAGAGGGAGCGGCGATGACCGGCAGCAGTGGCGACAAGCAGCCCAAGTACCAGCGGATCGCCGACACGCTCAGGGCGGCCATCGACGCCGGCGAGTACCGCGCGGGCGACCGGCTGCCGGGCGAGAACGACCTCATGGACGAGTACGGCGTCGCCCGGATGACCGCCCGCCAGGCCCTCGGGGTGCTGCAGAGCGAGGGCATCGCCGAGGCCCGCCGGGGCGCCGGGGTGTTCGTCCGGGACTTCCGCCCGCTGCGACGGCGCGGGATCCAGCGGCTCGCGCAGGGGCAGTGGGGGTCCGGGCGGTCGATATGGTCTGCGGACATCGACCGGCGCACCCTGGTCGTCGACCAGGTGTCGGTCACCGAGCGCGGCGCGCCCGAGCACGTGGCCCGCGTCCTCGGCGTCGACCCGGGCGAGCCGATGTGCGTGCGCCACCGCCGCTTCGTGCTGGACGGCAAGCCGGTGCTGCTGTCCACCTCCTACCTCCCGGCCGGCCTGGTCGCCGGCACGGCGATCACCCGCGAGGACACCGGTCCGGGCGGCACCTATGCCCGCCTGGCCGAGATCGGCGCGAAGCCCGTCCACTTCCGCGAGGAGGTGCGCTCGCGCATGCCGAGCGCCGAGGAGGGCGCGCGCCTGGACCTCGGCGCCGGCACCCCGGTCATCCTGATCTGCCGCACCGCCTTCGCCGACGAGGGCCAGGTCGTCGAGCTGAACGAGATGATCCTCGACGCCGCGTCCTACGTCCTGGAATACGACTTCGACGCGTGAGCCAGGTTGGCCCGGTCACGGGCGACGGCCTCCATGAGTCCCTGTGCGTTGGCGGGGGAGCGCAGGAGGTAGCTGGTCTCCCGGCACGAGCCGTGGTCCTCGGCGGACGGCCGTGCGGGAGCCTCCAGCCGCTTCATCCGGCTGACGTAGTCGGCCAGTGCGTTGTTGATGGTCTCCTTCTTCGTGGTGGTCCCCATCAGGCGCATGGCCTCCGCGAGGATCTCGTCGTCAACGTCCACCGTCGTCTTGGCCAACCTGGCGTTCTCCGTCGATCGTGCGGCAACTCCCCGTGCACAACCGTCAACGACGACACCGCCCCGGTCGCAACGAGTGCGACCGAGGCGGTGGGCATCAGGTGGGGCGGCTACTCCTTCGAGCGCACCCGCAGGTTGGTGATCAGCGGGCCCTCGGTGGTCTCGCGGAAGAAGTCGTTGCCCTTGTCGTCGACGACGATGAAGGCCGGGAAGTCCTCGACCTCGATGCGCCAGACGGCCTCCATGCCGAGCTCGGCGTACTCCAGGACCTCGACCTTCTTGATGCAGTCCTGGGCGAGCCGGGCCGCCGGGCCGCCGATCGAGCCGAGGTAGAAGCCGCCGTGCGCGGCGCACGCGTCGGTGACCTGCTTGCTGCGGTTGCCCTTGGCGAGCATGACCATCGAGCCGCCGGCCGCCTGGAACTGGTCGACGTAGGAGTCCATCCGGCCGGCCGTGGTGGGGCCGAAGGAGCCGGAGGCGTAGCCCTCGGGGGTCTTGGCCGGGCCCGCGTAGTAGACCGGGTGGTCCTGGAGGTACTTGGGCATGCCCTCGCCGGCGTCCAGGCGCTCCTTGATCTTGGCGTGCGCGATGTCGCGGGCGACGACGAGCGTGCCGGTGAGCGAGAGCCGGGTCTTCACCGGGTACTTGGAGAGCTCGGCGCGGATCGCGGACATCGGCTGGTCGAGGTCGATGCGCACCACGTCGTCGTCGAGGTGCTCGTCGGTGGTGTCCGGCAGGTACTTGGCCGGGTCGGTCTCGAGCTGCTCCAGGAACACGCCCTCGGCGGTGATCTTGCCGAGCGCCTGGCGGTCGGCGGAGCAGGAGACGGCCATGGCGACCGGCAGCGAGGCGCCGTGGCGCGGCAGGCGGACGACGCGCACGTCGTGGCAGAAGTACTTGCCGCCGAACTGGGCGCCGATGCCGATCTTCTGGGTCAGCTCGGTGACCTTCTGCTCCAGCTCCAGGTCGCGGAAGCCGTGGCCGGTCTTCGCGTCGCCCGAGGTCGGCAGGTTGTCGAGGTAGTGCGCCGAGGCGTACTTGGCGGTCTTGAGCGCGAACTCGGCGCTGGTGCCGCCGATCACGATGGCCAGGTGGTACGGCGGGCACGCGGCGGTGCCGAGCGAGCGGATCTTCTGCTCCAGGAACGAGAGCATGCTCGCCTCGTTCAGGATGGCCTTGGTCTCCTGGTACAGGTACGACTTGTTGGCGGAGCCGCCGCCCTTGGCCATGAACAGGAACTTGTACGCGTCGCCGTCGGTGGCGTACAGCTCGATCTGGGCCGGCAGGTTGTTGCCGGTGTTCTTCTCGTCCCACATGGTCACCGGGGCCATCTGGGAGTAGCGCAGGTTGAGCTTGGTGTACGCGTCGTACACGCCGCGCGCGATGGCGGACTCGTCGGCGCCGGAGGTGAGCACGTGCTGGCCGCGCTTGCCCATGACGATCGCGGTGCCGGTGTCCTGGCACATCGGCAGGATGCCGCCGGCCGAGATGTTGACGTTCTTCAGCAGGTCCAGCGCGACGAAGCGGTCGTTGGGGCTGGCCTCCGGGTCGTCCAGGATGCGGCGCAGCTGGGCGAGGTGGGCGGGGCGCAGGTAGTGCGAGATGTCGTGCATCGCCTCGGCGGTGAGCAGCCGCAGCGCCTCGGGCTCGACCTGGAGGAAGGTGCGGCCGCCGGCCTCGAAGGTGGAGACACCCTCGGAGGTGAGCTTGCGGTACGGGGTCTCGTCAGCGCCCAGGGGGAGCAGGTCGCTGTACTCGAAGTCTGGCGTGGGAGCCATGGGGGCGGTCCTTAGGTTTCCAGTGATCCGGCTGCGTCGGCGAAGCACCATCCAGGGTAGGACCCGCAGATCGCGCGCATGCGGACAGGGCAGCCTGCGTGACCGGGCTCACTCGGGCAGCAGTGCGAGCGACTAGTCTTGGCCCGTGGACAACTCGCCGCCGCAGGACGATCAGGGGCAGCCGCCCGTGCCGGCGCCCGTGCCGATGACCAAGCCCGAGAACCATCCCGAACCGGCGCCGCAGGGCGCCCCCGAGCCCCGGCTGGCCCCGGCCCCCGCCCCGGCCGCGCACGCCCCGGTGGCCGAGGCCGACATGCGCGCCTCGGACGCCGACCGCGAGCGGGTGGCCGAGCTGCTGCGCGACGCCTACGCCGAGGGCCGGCTGGACGTCGACGAGCACGCCGAGCGCATCGAGGCCGCGTACGGCGCGAAGACGCTCGGCGAGCTGGTGCCGCTCACCCGCGACCTGCCCAGCCACCGTCCGATCTCCTTCGAGAAGCCGCCGCTGGACGCCCCCGCCCGCCCGGCCGCCCCGGCGCAGCCGCCGGCCCGTCAGGAGGCGCCGCAGATGGTGGCGATCTTCGGCGGCTCGTCCCGCAAGGGCCGGTGGCGGGTCGGCTCGCACCTGAAGGTGGTCGCGGTCTTCGGCGGCGTGGACATCGACCTGAGCGACGCCGTCTTCGAGTCGCCCGAGGTCGTCATCGACGTGCTGGCGCTGTTCGGCGGCGTCGAGGTGCGGGTGCCGGAGAACGTCAGCCTGCACGGCGGCGGCGTCGGCATCTTCGGCGGCTTCGACGTCAAGGAGCAGACGGCGGCGGACCCTTACGCCCCGGTGGTCCGGATCCGGGGCACCGCGATCTTCGGCGGCTGCGACGCCAAGCCGCGCCGGGGCAAGAAGATCAAGGAGTGGGTGCGCAAGCAACTCGGCGTCGAATAGCCGCGGTTGACGGTCGGCCGCCACGCGGCCGACCTGCGCGTGATCCGACCGGTGCCCGGCCGTGGGAGCAACTCCCGGCCGGGCACCCGGCGTTGTGGCGGGTGCACTGGGTAGTCGATTGCGTGCAGTGTGCATGAATCGCGGCCCGGCGGGGTATTCCCTCTCGCACATCGCTTCTTGTACGGCTGCGCACCGGGGGCGGCCCAGCGGCCGCCCGGGAGTGGAGAGCGGGGGCTCGCAGCCGGGCAGGGGAGCGAGCTTCCCCGTGTCCGAGAGTCTCGTCAGGAGTACGGCCGTGCTGCATCCGATCGAGTCCCGCACCACCTCGCCCGTCGCCGCCGCGCAGCTGTTGGAGCCCCGCCCCGACAGCCGTCCGCAGCCGCAGGGCTCCCCGGCCGGTCAGGGCCCCCAGGGCCCGCAGGGGGAGGACAACCCCTGGCACACCGGGGCCGCGTGCCGACGGGACGAAGTGGGGCTGTTCTTCGCGCCGTCCAAGGAGCCGACGGCGGCCCGGCTGTCGCGCGAGGACCGGGCGAAGCGGGTGTGCGCCCGCTGCCCGGTGCTGCTGGAGTGCCGCGAGCACGCGCTGGCGCAGCCGGAGCCGTACGGCGTCTGGGGCGGGCTGACGGCCGCCGAGCGGCGCGTGGTGCTGGCCCGTCGCCGCCGCCGGGAGTCGGAGCTGCGCGAGGCGGCCCGGGTCTCGACGGCCCACCGGCGGATAGCGGGCTGACGGCCGGCGGCGCCCGGCGGACCCGGAACGCACCGCGGCCCCGGCGGAGGGGGATTCCGCCGGGGCCGCGTCGCGCTGTGCCGTGAGCTCTTGGTCGTGAACTCGTATCCGTGAGCTCGTAGCCGTGGAACTCGTGGCCCTGAACTCTTGGCCCTGAACTCGTGGCCGCGGAGCCTCAGTTGGCGCGGTCGAAGTCGATCGCGCTGTAGGCCCGCAGCTTGGACAGCTTGTGCGTGGAGTGGATCTCGCGGATGGTGCCGCTCTTGGAACGCATCACCAGCGAGCTGGTGGTGGCGGTCTCCGAGCGGTAGTGCACGCCGCGCAGCAGCTCGCCGTCGGTGATGCCGGTCGCGACGAAGAACACGTTCTCGCCGCTGACCAGGTCGTCGGTGGTGAGCACCCGGTCGAGGTCGTGCCCGGCGTCGAGGGCCTTCTGCCGCTCGGCGTCGTCCTTGGGCCACAGGCGGCCCTGGATCACGCCGCCCATGCACTTCATCGCGCAGGCCGCGATGATGCCCTCGGGGGTGCCGCCGACGCCCATCAGGAGGTCGACGCCGGTGCCCTCGCGGGCGGCCATGATGGCGCCGGCCACGTCGCCGTCCGAGATGAACTTGATCCGGGCGCCCGCCTCGCGGATCTGGCGGACCAGACCGTCGTGGCGCGGGCGGTCCAGGACGACGACCGTGACGTCCTCGACGGCGCTGCCCTTGGCCTTGGCGACCCGGCGGATGTTGACGGCCGGCGGGGCGGTGATGTCGACGAAGTCGGCGGCCTCGGGACCGGCGACCAGCTTGTCCATGTAGAACACGGCGCTGGGGTCGAACATGGTGCCCCGGTCGGCGACGGCGAGCACCGCGACGGCGTTGTTCATGCCCTTGGCGGTGAGCGTGGTGCCGTCGACCGGGTCGACCGCGACATCGCACTCGGCGCCGGTGCCGTCGCCGACCCGTTCGCCGTTGTAGAGCATGGGCGCCTCGTCCTTCTCGCCCTCGCCGATGACGACCACGCCGTTCATCGAGACGGTCGAGACGAGGGTGCGCATCGCCTTGACGGCTGCGCCGTCGGCGCCGTTCTTGTCGCCGCGGCCGACCCACCGGCCGGCGGCCATCGCCGCCGCCTCGGTGACCCGGACGAGCTCGAGCGCGAGGTTCCGGTCGGGAGCCTCGGGCGCGACCTCCAGGGCACTGGGAAGGTGGTGCGGGTACTGCGTGGTCATCGTCGTTACCTCTCTGTACGCGACGGCCAGTGAGCGCCCGACTACTGCCTGGTCGAACGCCGTGGTGAGGGTCCTGCGATCGTATCTGCCTTAGAGATGACTGTCTGTGGCGCGGGTCGCCACGCTCGGCCCCGGCTCCTCCCGGTAAGCACCGGTTCGTCCCGCTTCACCCGTACGTGGGTACCCCGGGTGACCGGTCCGGTGTGTGGATGGGTCACCATGTGGGGGTGGCAGGAGAGAGCAAGGGCATGAGGGGCCGGCAGAGCGTGCGGGACATGGTCCTGTCGATGCTGGCGGTCGGCGGCGTGGTGTGGGTCGGGTACCTGTTCCTCCCGCACGACGCGGACAGTGTGCCCCCGCACAAGGTCGAGTACCGGGTCGAGGCGGCCACCGCGAAGCGTGCCGCGCCGTACAAGCTGGTCGCCCCCGAGGGGCTGTCCGACAAGTGGCGCGCCACGTCGGTCAGCTACCAGCCGGCCGCGCTGAGCAACGGCAAGGGCAACGCCTGGCACCTGGGCTTCGTCACGCCCTCCGGCCAGTACGCGGCGGTCGAGCAGAGCGACGTCCCGAAGGACTCGCTGCTGTCCGACAAGGTCGACGGCGCCAAGCCGGACGGCACCGCGGACGTGGCCGGCCGCACCTGGGACCGCGTGCAGGGCACCAAGGCCCGCGCGCTGACCTCGCAGGACGGCGGCGGCACGACGCTCCTCACCGGCACCGCCTCGTACGACGAGCTCGCCGAGCTGGCGCAGGCGCTCAAGTAGCCCGCAGGCCGTTCGGGCCCGTAGAGCCAAGGGCACGCCGAAGGGCC
>NZ_JBFBDY010000084.1:0-20483 GCF_040683475.1 Kitasatospora sp. NPDC093558
TCGCCGCAGCCGCCGGAGACGCTGCCGCTCGCCTCGCCGTCCGCGTCGACGGCGAGGGCCGCGCCGGGGTCGCGGGGCGCGCTGCCGGAGACGCCGACGACGGTGGCCACGGCGAAGGAGCGCCCGGACGCGTGCCAGGCCTGCAGCTGCTCGGCGATGTCCTGCATGTCGGAGGGCTCCTTACACGTTTCGACAGTAGCGGGGGCGCCGCCGTACGGGAAACGATCCCGTACGGCGGCGTTGCCGAGAAGCGTGTGCCCGGGCGCCCCGGGCACCGCCGCGGCTAGTGCACGCCCAGCCAGGACTTGATCGGCGAGAGCGCGAAGTACACGACGAACACACCAGTGAGGATCCACATCAGGACGCCGGGCTCGCGCCACTTGCCCTGGCCGGCCTTGATGACCGTGTACGAGATGACGCCGGCGGCGACGCCCGCGGTGATGCTGTAGGTGAACGGCATCAGGACGCAGGTGAGGAAGGCCGGGATGGCGACCTCGCGGTCGGACCAGTCGATGTGCCGGGCCTGGCTCAGCATCATCGAGCCGATGACGACGAGGGCGGCGGAGGCGACCTCGACCGGCACGATGCCGGCGAGCGGGGAGAAGAACAGCATCAGGGCGAACAGGCCGCCGGTGACGGTGGAGGCGAGGCCGGTGCGGGCGCCGTCCCCGACGCCGGTCGCGGACTCGACGAAGACCGTCTGGCCGGAGGCGCCGGCCAGGCCGCCGACCGCGCCGCCGGCGCCGTCGATGAACAGCGCCTTGGACAGGCCCGGCATGCGGCCCTGCTTGTCGGCCAGGCCCGCCTCGGTGCCGACGCCGATGATGGTGGCCATCGCGTCGAAGAAGCCGGCGAGGACGAGGGTGAAGACGGCGACCGAGGCGCTGATCGCGCCCATGCCCTTGCCGCCGAAGGCGCCGAACAGGTCGACGTGCCCGAAGAGGCTGAAGTCGGGTGCCGCGACCGGGCTGCCGGGCCACACCGGGACGGAGTTCGCCCAGGCCTTGGCGGGCACGTGGGCCAGCTTGTTGACGACGATCGCGACGACGGTGCCGCCGGCGATGCCGATCAGGATCGCGCCGCGCACGTTGCGCGCCATCAGCACGAAGATCGTCAGCAGGGTGAGGCAGAAGATCAGGACGGGCCAGCCGGAGAGCTCGCCGAAGGGGCCCAGCGACAGCGGGGTGGGGCCGCCGGTGTGCACGAAGCCGGCCTTGTACAGGCCGATGATGGTGACGAACAGGCCGATGCCGATGGTGATCGCGTGCTTGAGCGGCAGGGGTATGCCGTTCATGATCTTCTCGCGCAGGCCGGAGACGACCAGCAGGACGATCAGCAGGCCGTAGATCACGCACAGGCCCATGGCCTGCGGCCAGGTGGTGTGCGGGACGACCAGCGCCGAGACCGCGCCGGAGACGGAGAGCCCGGCGGCGAGGGCCAGTGGCACGTTGCCGACCACGCCCATGAGGATCGTGGTGACGGCGGCCGCGAGGGCCGTGGCGGTGGTCAGCGCGGCGTGGTCGAGCTTGACGCCGGTGACGTCCGCGCCGCTCAGGATGAGCGGGTTGAGCAGGATGATGTACGCCATCGCCATGAAGGTGGTCAGACCACCCCGTAGTTCGTTGGCGAGCGTCGATCCCCGGGCCGAGATCTTGAAGTACGCGTCGAGCGCGCTGCTCGGCCGTGCTGCCGGGACCGACGTGGGGGTGTCGTCCTCGGCGGGTCTGTCTTCGGTGGTGCCGGGCTCCGTGGGGATCCGGGTCATGTCCACTCCCAAGGTTCAAAGGGGGTTGGGGTGGGCGAGCCGACCTGACTGCCAGGCAACGAATCCGGCGCAGGGGGACTAATCGACTCACTGGGCGCACTCTGTGGCTGTGCCTGCGGTGCGTAGGTGGTGCGCACCGCTGCAGGACCCCGGCGTGGGAGAGGCAGCGGGATGGTGCGGTCGCGTATCGGCGTGTGGTGCATGGGAGGTGCCTCAACTGCGAGTGGAGGGTGGTGCTGGGCGGTGCTGGGGGTGGTGCTGGGTGGTGCTGCCCCGGGGCGACGGGGAAGACGGTCGCCGCCCCGGGGACGTCCGGTGAACTGCCGGGGTCAGCCGGGCTGTTCGGTGGTCAGGTGCTCGGGGCGGACGGGGATCCGCTTGAGCGCGAGACCGGTGGCGTTGCGGATGGCGGCCACGATCGACGGAGTGGCCGAGACGGTCGGGGCCTCGCCGACGCCGCGCAGCCCGTAAGGGGCGTTGGGGTCGGGCAGTTCGAGGATCTCGACCGGGATCGGCGGGGTGTCGAGGATGGTGGGGATCAGGTAGTCCGTGAAGGAGGCGTTGCGCACCTTCCCGTCCCGGACGATGATCTCCTCCATGACGGCGAGGCCGAGCGCCTGGGTGCAGCCGCCCTGGATCTGGCCGACGACCGACAGCGGGTTGAGCGCCTTGCCGACGTCCTGGACGGCGGTCAGTTCGACCACCTTGACCAGGCCGAGCTCGACGTCGACGTCGACGACCGCGCGGTTGGCGCAGAAGGTGTACTGGACGTGGCCGAAGCCCTGCCCGGTCTCCTTGTCGAACGCCTGGGTCGGGCGGTGGTGGTGCTCGCGGGTGAGGTCGATGGCCTCGTCGCCGAGCAGGTCGACCATGGAGACCAGCGGGCCGGCGCTCTCGGAGACGACCTTGCCGCCGACGAGGGTGATGTCGTCGTGCAGCCAGCCGTAGCGGCGCCGGCCCTTGTCGATCAGCGCGCGCTTGACGGCCTCGGCGGCGAGCTTGACGGCGCCGCCGGTCATGTAGGTCTGGCGCGACGCGGAGGTCGAACCGGCCGACCCCACCTCGGTGTTGGCCGGGTGAATGGTGACGAGCTCGACGCCGAGCTCGGTGCGGGCGATCTGGGCGTGCACGGTGACGCCGCCCTGGCCGACCTCCGCCATCGCGGTGTGCACCATGGCGACCGGCTCGCCGCCGATCACCTCCAGGCGCACCCGGGCGGTGGAGTAGTCGTCGAAGCCCTCGGAGAAGCCGACGTTCTTGATGCCGACCGAGTAGCCGACGCCGCGCACGATGCCCTCGCCGTGCGAGGTGTTGGACAGCGCGCCGGGCAGCTGGCGCACGTCCAGGTGGGCGGTGTCCAGCGGCGGGGGCAGCGGCATGTCCTTGACGCGCTGGAGCAGGTCGGCGACCGGGGCCGGCGAGTCGATCTGCTGGCCGGTGGGCATGACGTCGCCCTCGGCCATGGCGTTGAGCTGGCGGAACTCGACCGGGTCCATGCCCAGTTCGGCGGCGAGGCGGTCCATCTGCGTCTCGTAGCCGAACGCGGCCTGCACCGCGCCGAAGCCGCGCATCGCCCCGCAGGACGGGTTGTTGCTGTAGAGCGCGATGGCGTGCATCTTGACGTTCGGGATCACGTACGGGCCGTGGCCGAGCGAGGCCGCGTTGCCGACGACGGCCGGGGAGGCGGAGGCGTAGGCGCCGCCGTCCAGCACGATCCGGCAGTCGGCGAAGACGAGCTTGCCGTCGCGGGTGACGCCGTGCTCGTAGTGCATCTTCGCCGGGTGGCGGTGCACGTGGCCGTAGAAGGACTCGTCGCGCGAGTAGACGATCTTGACGGGCTTGCCGGTGTGCTGGGCCAGCAGGCACGCGTGGATCTGCATCGAGATGTCCTCGCGGCCGCCGAAGGCGCCGCCGACGCCGGCCAGCGTGAGCCGGACCTTCTCCTCGGGCAGGTCCAGCACCGGGGCCATCTGCTCGCGGTCGACGTGCAGCCACTGGGTGGCGATGTACAGGTCGATGCCGCCGTCCTCGGCGGGCACGGCGAGGCCGGACTCGGGGCCGAGGAAGGCCTGGTCCTGCATGCCGACCTCGTAGTCGCCGCTGACGATGACGTCGGCGAGCGCCCGGACCTCGTCGGTGACGCCGAGGCCGGAGACCAGCTTCTGCTCGTGGCAGATGTTGCCGTACCCGTGCGACTTGAACTCGTGCGGCTCGTGCACGTAGCCGTGGGTCTCGGGGTCGAGGCACTGCTCCTCGGTGACGATCGGGGTGAGCACCTCGTACTCGACCTTGATCTTCTTCACCGCGCGGCGGGCCGTCTCCGGGTGGTCGGCCGCGACCAGCGCGATCGCCTCGCCGTGGTAGCGGACCTTGTCGATCGCGAGGGCCGGCTGGTCCTGGATCTCCAGGCCGTAGAACTTCGAGCCCGGGATGTCCTGGTGGGTGAGCACGGCGTACACGCCGGGCACCTTGAGCGCCTCGGAGATGTCGACGCTGAGGATGTTGGCCCGGGGGTGCGGCGAGCGCAGCGCCATACCCCAGAGCATGTCCTCGTGCCACATGTCGGACGAGTACGCGAACTCGCCCTTGACCTTCAGGTTGCCGTCCGGGCGCAGCGGCGAGCCGCCGATGCCGTCCTTGGACGCCTGGTCGATGTTCTGGAGGTTCTTCTGCCCCTGGATCGTGCGCGTGCTCATTCGGACTCCGCCTTCCCGGCGCACTTGCGGGCGGAGGCGAGCCGCACCGCGTCCATGATCTTCTCGTAGCCGGTGCACCGGCACAGGTTGCCCGACAGCGCCTCGCGGATGTCGTTGTCGCTGGGCTGGGCGTCGCGCTCCAGCAGGGCGTCGGTCTGCACCAGCAGGCCGGGGGTGCAGAAGCCGCACTGGACGGCGCCGGCGTCGATGAACGCCTGCTGGACGAGGCCGAGCTCGCCGGCCTCGTCGGTCAGGCCCTCGACCGTGCGGACCTCGCGGTCCTGCACCTGGCCGGCCGCGACCAGGCAGGAGCAGACCGGCACGCCGTCGAGGTAGACGGTGCAGGAACCGCACTCGCCCTGCTCGCAGGCGTTCTTGGAGCCGGGCAGGCCGACCCGCTCGCGCAGCACGTACAGGAGGCTCTCGCCCTCCCACACGTCGTCGGCCTCGACCGGCTTGCCGTTGGCGGTGAAAGTGACCCTCATGCCGCGCTCCTGATCTGCTTGCTGTAGTCGTTCCAACACCAGGTGAGGGTGCGGCGGGCCATCACGGCCAGGGAGTGGCGCCGGTACTCGGCGGTGCCCCGGACGTCGTCGATGGGGGAGGCCGCGGCCTTCACCAGCTCGCCGAAGCGCTGGATCACCTCGGTGCCCAGCAGCCCCCCGGACTCCCAGAGCCCGCGCTCGGCCAGCACGCCCTGCAGGTACTCCTCGGCCTCGACGGCGCGGCGCGGAGTGGGGGCGGCCGAGCCGATGCCGGTGCCGACGGTGCCGTTCTTGGGGTGCAGGGCGAAGCCGAAGGCGCACACCGCGATGACCATCGCGTTGCGGGTGCCGATCTTCGAGAACTGCTGGGGGCCGTCGGCGACCGGGATGTGCACGGCCCGGATCAGCTCGTCGGCCGCCAGGCTGTTGCGCTTCACGCCGACGTAGAACTCGTCGATCGGGATCATCCGGGTGCCGCGTACGGAGGCCGCTTCGACGAAGACGTCCCGCCCGGCCGCCAGCAGCGCGGGGTGCGCGTCACCGGCCGGGGAGGCGCCGCCGAGGTTGCCTCCGACGCCGCCCCGGTTGCGGATCTGCGGGGAGCCGACGGTGTGGGACGCCAGCGCGAGGCCGGGCAGCGGCCCGGACAGCTCGTCGATGATCCGGGAGTAGGGGACCGAGGCGCCGAGCCGCACGACGCTGCCGTCGTTGGACCATTCGGTGAGCTCGGTGATGCGGTTCAGGTCGAGAATCGCGGATGGCCGGTGCACGTCGAAGTTCATCTCGACCATGACGTCCGTACCGCCCGAGATGGGCAGCGCGGTCGGGTACTCAGCCTTCGCCGCGAGTGCCTCGTCCCAGGTAGCGGGCCGAAGGAACTCCATGCGGGTGTCTCCTCAAGTCGTCGCCGGCCGGACGGGTGGGCTGGGTGCCCGGAACCCGGTGTTCGGGACCTGCCCACCGTGTCGTCGCCTCGGCGTCGGATCCCGGTCACCGGGTTGTGTCCGGCGGCGTGTGGCCAGTGAACCGCTGTGACGGGGCCCACTGGCAGTCACCGATGGCATGAAGCCCCGGCTGTGGTCCCGCCCGGCATCCTGTACGTTCCTCTAAGGAGGACAACGTCGCAGTCCAGCTATTCACCAGGCGCTACCTACGACCGTAATCCGGCCGTGATTCGGGAGCTACGGGCCCGTGACCCGCCCCCCGGACGGACGTAACGCCAAGCACTGATGTTCGGGCACACTGTCACCCCCGGCAGCGCGCCCGGGCCCTCTCCCCCCACCGATCCAGCCCGTTAGGAGTCCGCGGATGCGTGTCCGTGACCTACTCGCCCCCGGCGCCCCGCGACTGCGCCTGCTCGCGGCCGAGGACGAGCTGGACCGGCAGGTCAGCGGCGTCATGACCACGGACCTGCACGACCCCGGGCGCTACCTGCACGGCGGCGAGCTGGTGCTCACCGGCATGCTCTGGCGCACCGGCCCGGCCGACTCGGAGCGCTTCGTGCGCACCATCGCGGCCGGCGGCGCCGTCGCCCTCGCGGCCGGCGAGGCCGAGGTCGGCCCGGTGCCCGAGGACCTCGTCGAGGCCTGTCGCCGCCACCGGATGCCCCTGCTGGCCGTACCCGACGACATCGCCTTCGGGACGGTCACCGAGTTCGTCGGCCGGCAGGTCTCCGCCGACCGCGCCGCCGACCTCGCCGCCCTTGTCGACCGCCACCGCCTGCTCGTCTCGGCGGCCGGCGGCGGCGGCCTGGACGCCGTCCTGGACCTGCTCGGCGGCGACCTCGACCTCGACTGCTGGGTGCTCACCCCGACCGGCGCCGTGATCGCCGGGCCCGCCGACCGCCTGTCCGCCGAGGACCGCGACCAGTTGGTGCGCGCCCACCTCGCCGCCCAGCGCCAGCGCCGCCGCCCCCCGCACCGCGCCCGCCTCGCCACCGGCTCGTACTCGCTGCTGCCGGCCCCGGCCACCGCCGACGCCGAACACGAGGCGCCGCTCGCCGACTGGGTGCTCGCCGTCGCCGGCGACGTCACCGAATGGACCACCAAGCGCCAGCAGCTCGCCGAGAACCTCGCCCGCCTCGTCGCCGCCGAACGCCAGCGCCGCGACGAGGGCCGCCGGCTGCGCCGGCGCCTGGCCGACGAACTGCTCGACCGGCTGCGCCGCGACGCCGACCCGGCCGAGATCAGCCGCACCCTGTACGCCTCCTCGGCGATGGCCGCCCGCTACGAGAGCGCCGAGCCCAAGCCGCAGGCCCAGGAGGGCTCCTGGCTGGTGCTCAGCGCCGACGGCACCGGCCTGCCCGAGGGCATGGTGCGGGCCGTCCTGGAGGAGGCGCTCGGCGGCACCACCGACCGCGCGCTGGTCGCCGGGGCCGGCACCGGCGCCGTCGTCGTGATGCCCGTGCTGGAGGCCGCCGTGCCCGCCGACACGCTGCGCGACCTCCTCGCCCCGCTGGAGGCCGGCCTCGGCTCCGAGGGCCGCATCACCCTCGGCGTCTCCGCCCCCGCCTCCGAGGCCGGCGGCCTGCGCGGCGCCCTGGAGGAGGCCCGGCACGCCCGCCGGATCGCCGCCGCCCGGGTCGGGCGGGTGTGCGTGGCCGGCCCCGAGGAGCTCGCCTCGCACGTGCTCCTGCTGGCCGCCGTCCCGGACGAGGTGCGCCGCGCCTTCCGCAGCCGCCTGCTCGACAAGGTGATCGGCTACGACATCGAGCACCAGGCGGACCTCGTCCGCACCCTGGAGGCGTTCCTGCGCTCGGACGGCTCGTGGACGCGCTGCGCCGGGCAGCTCCACGTCCACGTCAACACGCTGCGCTACCGGATCGGCCGCATCGAGGAACTGACGGGCCGGGACCTCTCGCGCCTGGAGGACCGGGTGGACTTCTACCTGGCCCTCGAACTGGCCTGACGCTTCAGCCTGGTGACGCACGAGGGGCCCGCCGCGGACGTCCGCGGCGAGCCCCTCGTGCGTGTGTGCCTACGGCGCCGGGATGATCCCGGTCAGCCACTCGAAGACGTTCGGCACCATGCGCTTCCACAGGTCGGTGGTGTGCGGTCCGGTGGTCTCCTGCACCTGGATGGTGGTCGGGGCCTTGGCGGCGGCGGCCAGCGCCTGGGCGTCCTCGAAGCCGTCGCCCTTGGCGCCGCTGATGAACAGCGAGACCTTCGGCGGGGTCTGGGCGGTCTTCAGGATGTTGACCGGGTTGTTGGCCTCGCGCAGCTTCGGGTCCTTGCCGACGAGGGAGTCCGACTCCTGGCCCGGGTCGTTGTAGCCGGAGAGGCTGATGCCGGCGCGGTAGCGGTTCGGGTGGGCCAGCGACAGCTTGGCGGCGCAGTGGGCGCCGGCCGAGTAGCCGGCGATCGCCCAGCGGTCGGGGGAGGGGTCGGCGCGGAAGTTGTCCATGATCATCTGCGGCACGTCCCGGGTGACCCACGCGTCGGCGTTGACCTTGCCGGGGATGTCCGTGCAGCCGGCGTCCTGGTGGTTGCCGAGGAGCAGGGTGCGTGGCGAGACCAGGATGAACGGGGCGACCTTGCCCTGCTGCATGAGCGGCTTGAGCTGCTCGGACACCTTGAGGGTGCCGTACCAGGTGGAGGACGAGCCGGGGTAGCCCGGGATCAGCTCGATGACCGGGAACTTCTTGTCCTTGTAGGCCGGGTCGTCGTACTGCGGCGGGGTCCAGACCAGCACCTCGCCGTCGACGCCGGACACCTGGCCCTTGAGCTCGGTCTTCTTGACGTCGCCGGGCACCGCCGGGTCGTTCACGCCGCCGAACTGCTGGAGCGCCTTCGCCGGGGCCTTGGCGTCCCCGCCCGGCTTGGCCGCGCCGGCGGGGGCGGCCGGGTCGTCCTTGGGCACGACGGGCACCGCGCGGACGTGGTCACCGGTGCCGAGCAGGTCGTCCCAGCTGCCGTAGATCAGGTTCGCGTTGTTCACCATCACGAAGACCATCAGCACGGCCGTGATCTGGCAGAACACGATCATGACCAGCCGCGAGAGCACCTTGACCGGTTCGGGCCCGCGCACCTTGCCCCAGAAGAACAGGGCGACCGCGATCGACACCGGCACGAGGATGACCGTGAGGATGAAGAAGGGCGTACCAGTCAGTTGCATCAGTTCTCGTTATCCGGATCGCAAGCCGCCCGGGCCCCACTCGCCCGAACGCACTCCAATGACAAGGGACGGCATTGAACCGGAGACCGGTTGCCGTCCTAATCTGTGCGGAACCTGAGAGGAACATCACGTTTCCGTGATGTTCCTCTTTCGGGTCGACACCTAGTCTGCCACCCGGACGGCCGTCCACCGGACGAGGTGTCCAGCCAACGCTCAGGAAGGTCCCCCGGGGCACCTTACCGTCCGCGCCGCCCCCGCCGCCGGGCGAGGCGGTGCGAGCCCGCGTGACGGCAACGGAGAGAATCGTGGGATGAGCACAACCCGCTTTCGCCCGTCCCGCCGGTTCCGGCCCGCCCTCGCCGCCCTCGCGGTCGCGGTCGCCGTGGCCGGCTGCAGCAGTACCGGAGGCAGACGCGCCGAGGAGGCCCGCGCCAAGGCCGCGGCCTCCGGCGGCAGCGCCGTCACGACCCCGCGCTGGAAGGTCGCCATGGTGACCCACGCCGGAGCCGGCGACGCCTTCTGGGACGGCGTGCGCAAGGGCGCCGAGCAGGCCGCCGCCAAGGACAACATCACCTTCCTGTACTCCAACGACGCGCAGACCCAGAACCAGGTCCAGCTCGTCCAGGCAGCCATCGACCAGAAGGTCGACGGCCTGCTCGTCACCCTCGCCAAGGGCGACGCCATGGCGGGCGTCCTCGCCAAGGCCAAGGCCGCCGGCATCCCCGTGATCACGGTCAACTCCGGCCAGGAGTACTCCGCCAAGTTCGGCGCGCTCACCCACGTCGGCCAGGACGAGAGCACCGCCGGCCAGGCCGCCGGCGCCGAACTGGCCTCCCGCGGCCGCAGATCCGTCCTGTGCGTCATCCACGAGCAGGGCAACGTCGGCCAGGAACAGCGCTGTTCCGGCGCCCAGTCCGGCTCCGCGCTGCCCGGCGGCTCCTTCCAGGTGCTCTACGTCGACGGCGTCAACATGCCCGACGCCCGGGCCGCGATCTCGGCCAAGCTCCAGGCCGACCCGGCCATCGACACCGTGCTCACTCTCTCCGGACCGATGGCCGCCACCGGCCTGCAGGCCATTCAGGACGCCCGCCGCCCGGTCGAGCTCGACACCTTCGACCTGGGCACGCAGGTCGTCGCCGGGCTGAAGTCCGGCAGCGTCGGCTTCGCCGTCGACCAGCAGCCCTACCTCCAGGGCTACGAGGGCGTCGACCTGCTGTGGCTGTACAAGTCCAACCTGGACATGCTCGGCGGCGGCAAGCCGGTCGCGACCGGCCCGCAGATCCTCACCAAGGACAATGCGGACGCCCTCGCCGAGTACGTCGCGAGGGGGACGCGTTGAGCAGCCCCGACCTTTTCGTCCAGGACGCCCTCGCCCAGGACCGCCCGGCGGCCCTGCGGCGCCTGCTCGCGCGCCCCGAGCTCGGCGCGCTGATCGCCGCCGCCGCCGTCTTCCTGGTGTTCGCGGCCGCCGCCGAACCCTTCCTGCGGGTCTCCTCGCTGGGCACCGTGCTCTACGCCGCGTCCACCATCGGGATCATGGCGGTGCCGGTCTCGCTGCTGATGATCGGCGGCGAGTTCGACCTGTCGGCCGGCGTGCTGGTCACCACCGCCGCGCTGACCTCGTCGATGGTCTCCTACCAGTTCACCGCCGTCACCTGGGTCGGCGTCGTCGTCTCGCTCGCCGTCGCGCTCGCGGTCGGCTGGTTCAACGGCTGGATGCTCGGACGCACCAGGCTGCCGAGCTTCATCGTCACGCTCGGCACCTTCCTGATGCTGACCGGCGCCAACCTCGGCGTCACCAAGCTCGTCTCCGGCACCGTGTCGACCAAGCCGATCTCGGACATGCAGGGCTTCGCCTCCTGCCGCTGGCTGTTCGCCTCCGAGGTCACCGTCGGCGGACTCACCGTCAAGGCCACCGTGTGGTGGTGGCTCGGCATGCTCGCCGTCGGCACCTGGGTGCTGCTGCGCACCCGCTTCGGCAACTGGATCTTCGCCGTCGGCGGCGACGCGGCCGCGGCCCGCGCGGTCGGCGTGCCCGTCGCCCGGACGAAGACCGTGCTCTACCTCGGCGTCGGCTTCGGCGCCTGGGTGCTCGGCCAGCACCTGCTGTTCTCCTTCGACACCGTCCAGTCCGGCGAGGGCGTCGGCAACGAGCTGATCTACATCGTCGCGGCCGTCATCGGCGGCTGCCTGATCACCGGCGGCTACGGCTCGGTGGCCGGCTCCGCGCTCGGCGCGCTGATCTTCGGGATGGCCAGCAAGGGCATCGTGTACGCGCAGTGGAACCCCGACTGGTTCAAGTTCTTCCTGGGCGCGATGCTGCTGCTCGCCGCCCTGCTGAACGCCTTCGTCAAGCGCCGGGCCGAGCGGGGGCCGCGATGACTCCCAAGGTTCCTTTCGAGGGCGAGATTCCTTTCGAGGGCGAACTGCTCTCCCTTGAGGGCGTGGGCAAGAGCTACGGCACCGTCCGGGCGCTGCAGGACGTCTCGCTGACCCTGCGGGCCGGCGAGATCAGCTGCGTGCTCGGCGACAACGGCGCCGGCAAGTCCACCCTGATCAAGATCATCGCGGGGCTGCACCGGCACGACGAGGGCGTCTACACCGTCGGCGGCGAGGAGGTCCGGTTCGACTCCCCGCGCCAGGCCCTCGACCGCGGCATCGCCACCGTCTACCAGGACCTCGCCGTCGTCCCGCTCATGCCGGTGTGGCGCAACTTCTTCCTCGGTTCCGAGCGCGGCCTGCGCCGCTGGGGCGGACTGCGCCTGGACGCCGACGGCATGCGCGCCACCACCCGCGAGGCGCTCGCCCGGATGGGCATCGACCTGCACGACGTCGACCGGCCGATCGGCACCCTGTCCGGCGGCCAGCGCCAGTGCGTGGCCATCGCGCGCGCGGTGCACTTCGGCGCCAAGGTCCTCATCCTGGACGAGCCGACCGCCGCCCTCGGCGTCAAGCAGTCGGGCGTCGTGCTCAAGTACGTCACCGCGGCGCGCGACGCCGGGCTCGGGGTCGTCCTGATCACCCACAACCCGCACCACGCGTACCTGGTCGGCGACCACTTCACCCTGCTCAAGCGCGGCCGGATGGCGGGCAGCCACCCGCGCGCCGAGATCGGGCTCGAACAGCTCACCACCGAGATGGCCGGCGGCTCCGACCTCGCCGAGCTCTCCCACGAGCTGGCCCGGCCGTCCGTCTCCGAATCCCGTTCCGATCCCGGTTCCGATTCCCGTTCCGATTCCCGTTCCGAGACCCGTGAGGAGCGTCCGCAGCCGTGAACAGCCCCCAAGGCAGCACCCGGCCGGCCGTCCTGCCCACCCTGCTCGGCCTCGGCCCGCGCGCCGAACGCCGCCGCCGCGCCCTGCCCGCCGGGATACTGCGGCTGCCCACCATCGGCGTCGACATCGGCGGCACCAAGGTCGTCGCGGGCGTCGTGGACGGCGAGGGCAAGGTGCTGGAGAAGCTGCGCACCGACACCCCGCACAAGAGCAAGAGCCCCAGGGTCGTCGAGGACGTCATCGTCGAGCTGGTGCTGGAGCTCGCCGACCGGCACGACGTCCACGCCGTCGGCATCGGCGCGGCCGGCTGGGTGGACGCCGACCGCTCCAAGGTGCTCTTCGCGCCGCACCTCAACTGGCGCAACGAGCCGCTCCAGCAGGCGCTCAGCGAGCGGCTGCGGTTCCCGGTCATCGTCGAGAACGACGCCAACGCGGCGGCCTGGGCCGAGTGGCGCTTCGGCGCCGGGCGCGGCGAGGACCACATGGTCATGCTCACCCTCGGCACCGGCATCGGCGGGGCCGTCGTGCGCGACGGCTACGTCGACCGCGGCAAGTACGGGCTCGCGGGCGAGTTCGGGCACATGCAGGTGGTGCCCGGCGGCCACCGCTGCCCGTGCGGCAACCGCGGCTGCTGGGAGCAGTACTCCTCCGGCAACGCGCTGGTGCGCGACGCGCGCGAGCTCGTCGCGGAGGAGTCGCCGGTGGTGCAGCCGCTGCTGGCCCTGGCCGGCGGCACCGTCGAGGGCATCACCGGGCCGCTCGTCACCGAGGCCGCGCAGGCGGGCGACCCGACGGCGACCGAGCTGCTCTACGAGGTCGGCACCTGGCTGGGCGTCGGCATCGCCAACCTGGCCGCCGCCCTCGACCCGGGCCGCTTCGTCATCGGCGGCGGCGTCTCGGAGGCCGGCGACCTTCTGCTGGGCCCCGCCCGTGACACCTTCCGCCGTACCCTCACCGGCCGCGGCTTCCGCCCCGAGGCCGCCATCGTCCACGCGGCCCTCGGCAACGAGGCCGGCCTGGTCGGCGCCGCCGACCTCGCCCGTCAGGTCGCCCGCCGCTTCCGCACGATCAAGCGGCGCCGGGTCGAGCGCAGCGCGCTGTAGCGGCTCCGGGCCGGGGGCTGATCGTCTCCCGGCCCGGATCCGACGGGCCGTGGTCCGGGCCGTGGTCCGTTCGGGCGGGATTCCTTGGGCCGAACGGGCAGCGTTCGGGCGTGGCTGCTTGAGGGCGGAGCGGATTGGTGACTCTCGGTGCCAGGACACTCACGAGAGGACATCCATGCCAGCCCCATCGCTCCGCCGCACTGCTCGGATCGCGGCGATAGCCGCGCTCGCCTGCGCGACCACCCTGACCACCGCCGGTGCGGCCACCGCCCGCGGACACCACCGCGCGGACCACGAGAACGCACACGAACACGGACATCACCGTGGGCACCATCACCGGAACGTCGTCGACATCGACCTGGAGAAGGGCAAGATCAACGTCGAGGACGAAGCCGAGGGCGGTCTGGTCACCTTCGCGGTTGAGACCGACGACCCGGCGGGCCGTCAGATCCAGCTGATCCGTCCGCACGAAGGGGTTTCGCGGGCCACCCTGTTCGCCGACCTGACCAAGGCCGTCAGCCAGACCCCGGCGACCGCGGCCCAGGGCATCAAGGCCGTCGCGGCCGAATCCGACGCGCTGGGCGGCACCTTCGTCACGCCGGACGTCCCGACGCGGTTCACCGAGGAGGTCGACGAAGGGGAGGTGCTGGTGCTGGACTTCGGCGCCTTCCTCAAGGACCCGGCGCACCCGCTCTTCGCCACGATCGAGTTCGAGGGCCACAACGGGCGCCACCGGCACCACCGGCACCACCACGGCTCCGAGGAGCACGCCACCGTGATCCAGGAGGAGACGCCGGCCGGCCCCCGGTTCGACGTCGAGGACCTGGACGACGCGGACGCCCCGATCGTGGTGCGCAACGAGGCCGAGGAACTGCACGAGATGGTGCTCCAGCCGGTCAAGCCGGGCACCACCGACGCGGACGTGCAGGCGTTCTTCGACGCCACCGCCAAGGGCCAGAAGCCGACTCCGCCCTTCGCCGGCCTGCCGTCCGGCCTCAGCGCGATCTCCCCGGGCGACACCGCGGTGTTCGAGGCCGAGGACCTCAAGCCCGGCACCTACGTCCTGCTGTGCTTCATCCCGGACGACAAGACCGGCGTTCCGCACGCCTTCCTCGGGATGCACAAGGTGGTCGAGTTGCACTGACCGGCAGGGTCGGGCCGTGGGGCCGCCGCCGGGTTCCGGGGGTGGCCCCACGGCGTCGGGCGCCACAGTTCGCCTGCGCGGTGTGGTTGTCGGGATAACGCCTCCTGTGAAACAACGGAGTTGACGTCGACTCAGGAGGAATGGGATGAGGGGTCTGACCCGTCTCGCGCCACCGTTGTTGCTCGCGACTGCTCTGGTGTGGTCCGCCGCCGGGCCGGCCGGGGCGGTGGCCCCGCCGGCCAAGGTGCCGGAGGCGGTCGGGTGGGGCGGGGCCGTGTCCACGGTGTCCGCGGAGGCCACCGCCGCCGGGATCGAGGTGCTGCGCAAGGGCGGGAACGCGGTGGACGCGGCCGTCGCCGCCGCCGCGGCCCTCGGCGTCACCGAGCCCTACTCGTCCGGGATCGGCGGCGGCGGGTACTTCGTCTACTACGACCACGCCACCGGCCGCGTGCACACCATCGACGGCCGCGAGATCGCCGGCCGCACCGCCGACGCCGGGCTCTTCCTGGAGGGCGGAAAGCCGCTCGCCTTCCCCGACGCCGTCACCAGCGGCCTGTCGGTCGGCGTCCCCGGCACCGCGGCCACCTGGGACGACGCGCTGAAGCAGTGGGGCACCCGCTCGCTCGCCGAGAACCTGGAGCCCGCCGAGCGGATCGCCGACGACGGCTTCGTCGTCAACGCCACCTTCCGCGGCATGACGGAGGACAACTTCGGACGCTTCAAGGACTTCCCGGCCACCGCGAAGCTCTACCTGCCCGGCGGCAGGCTCCCCGAGGTCGGCTCCGTCCTGCGCAACCCCGATCTCGCCGCCACCTACCGGCAGTTGGGCAAGGACGGCACCAAGGCGTTCTACCAGGGCGACATCGCCCGGGACGTCGTCGACACCCTCCAGCACCCGCCGGTCGACCCCGCCTCCGGGCGCAACGCCCGCCCGGGCAAGGTCGACGCCGCCGACCTCGCCTCCTACAAGGTCCGCCGCCAGGCGCCTACCCACGTCGCCTACCGCGACTACGACGTCTACTCGATCGCCCCGTCCAGCTCCGGCGGCACCACCGTCGGCGAGGCGCTCGGCATCCTCGAGAACGGCGACGTCCCCGGCTACAGCAGCACGCAGTACTACCACCACTTCCTGGAGGCCTCCCGGATCGCCTTCGCCGACCGCAACCGCTGGGTCGGCGACCCGCGCTTCTCGGACGTCCCGGCGAAGGAACTGCTCGCGCCCGACTACGCCGCCTCCCGGGCCTGCCTGATCAGCCCCGACAAGGCCCTGACGAGCCCGCTCGCCCCCGGCGACCCGTACGACCCGGCCGACCCGGCCGACTGCGCCGAGGGCGGCCAGGCCGTCCCGGAGCCGTACGAGGGCCAGAACACCACGCACCTCACCGTGGCCGACCGCTGGGGCAACGTCGTCGCGTACACCCTGTCCATCGAGCAGACCGGCGGCAGCGGCATCACCGTGCCCGGGCGCGGCTTCCTGCTCAACAACGAGCTGACCGACTTCGACTTCGCCCCGCTCGCGGCCGGCGTGCCCGACCCCAACCTGCCCGGGCCCGGCAAGCGCCCGCGCTCCTCGATGTCGCCCACGATCGTGCTGCGCGACGGCGAGCCGCTGCTCGCCACCGGCAGCCCCGGCGGCGCGACGATCATCACCACCACCCTCCAGGTGCTCCTCGGCCGCCTCGATCGCGGCCTGAGCCTGGAGCAGGCCATCGCCGCGCCGCGCGCCAGCCAGCGCAACGCCGCCGCCACCCAAGCCGAGCCGGGCTTCCTCGCGTTGCCCGAGCGGTCCGCGCTGGAGGCGCTCGGGCACGGCTTCAGCCCGGTCGCCGAGATCGGCGCCGCCACCGGCGTCGAGCGGCTGCCGGACGGCCGCTGGGTGGCCGCCGCGGAGCCCGTGCGGCGCGGCGGCGGCGCGGCCGCCGTGGTCACGCCCGCGGGCTGAGACGCCGGTCGACGCCTGCCGGGATTGTCGGTAGCGGGCGGTATGTTCGGGGTGGGTGCCCCCAGCGGGCGCCCACCCCGTCCGACCGTCCGTACGACCCGGGAAGGCCGCCCGCCGTGACCGTCCGCATCGCCACCTGGAACATCAACTCCGTCACCGCGCGGCTGCCCAAGCTCCTGGAGTGGCTGGAGAGCGCCAAGCCCGACGTGCTCTGCCTCCAGGAGCTCAAGTGCGCGGCCGACGCCTTCCCCTACGAGGACGTCCGCGCGCTCGGCTACGAGACGGCCGCGCACGGCACCGGCCGGTGGAACGGCGTCGCCATCATCTCCCGGCTCGGCCTCGACGACGTCGTGCGCGACCTGCCCGGCCAGCCCGGCTACCTCGCGGACGACGCCCTGCTGCCCGACGTCGAGCCCCGCGCCATCGCCGCCACCTGCGGCCCCGTCCGGGTCTGGTCCGTCTACGTGCCCAACGGCCGCGAGGTCGACCACGCCCACTACCGCTACAAGCTGGAGTGGCTGGAGGCCCTGCGCAAGGCCTCCGCCGACGACGCCGCGGGGCCGCGCCCCTTCGCCGTCCTCGGGGACTTCAACATCGCCCCCACCGACGAGGACGTCTTCGACGTCGCCGCCTTCGAGGGCCTCACCCACGTCACCCCGGCCGAGCGGGCCGCGCTGGAGGCCCTCGGCGAGGCCGGCCTGCACGACGTCGTGCCCCGCCCGCTCAAGTACGACCGCCCCTACACCTACTGGGACTACCGCCAGCTGGCCTTCCCGAAGAACCGGGGCATGCGCATCGACCTCACCTACGCCAACAAGCCCTTCGCCGACGCCGTCACCGACAGCTACGTCGACCGCGAGGCCCGCAAGGGCAAGGGCACGTCGGACCACGCCCCGGTGGTCGTCGACCTCGACCTCTGATCCGCGGGAGGCCCTCGGTACGCCATTCGGCGGGTCACCCCGCGTGACGGGCCGTCGCTCGATCGGACGCGAGCGGTGGCCGGGCGTCCCGGGTCTTCCTACCGTCGGTGAGTGACCGGGTGCGGTTGTTCGACCACGTGGACATGGGAGTCCCCGGCCGCGCCCGAGAATCCCGGAGGTTCCGGCATGCGCCCCACGCGTACGGCCGCCGCCGCCCTGATCGGCGCGACGGTACTGACCGGTCTGACGGCCCCCCTCGCGATCGCCAGGGACGGCGCGGCCTCGGTCAGCCCGTCCCAGGCCGCACCGGGCCAGACCGTGACGGTCACGGTCTCCTGCGAGAAGTCGGACAAGCCCGACGCCAAGACCATCACCGCCCACTCGGCGGCCTTCGAGGGCGGCCCGGCCACCCTCACCCTGGGCCCGGACGGCAAGCACAGCGGCTCCGCGCGCCTGGCCGGCCAGCACGGCGGGGACAGCAAGGTCGACGGCACCTGCCCCGACGGCGGCGCCTTCTCGACGTCCGTCACGGTCACCACCGTCACCGCGCCGGACAAGGGCGCCGACAAAGGCCTGGGCGACTGGGGCAAGGCGGCCGGGGAGTGGGCCGGCTCGCTCGGCCAGTCCGGCGCCGGGAACCAGCAGGTCGCCCCGCACGGCTCCGTCCACACCGGCCTCGGCGGCTCGGTCGCGGGCAGTCCGGCGGAGCTGGCGGGCGGTCTCATGCTCGTCGCCGGCGGGGTCGGCGGGTTCTGGCTGCTGCGGAGGCGCGGTGCCTGATGGCCCCTCTGGCCCCTTCGGCTCCTTTGCCCCCTCCGCGTGCCTCCCGCTCGCATCCGCCGCGCCGCCGGACCGTCCTCGGACCGGCGGCGCGGTGGTGTGCCGAGGCACCGGAGGCTTCGGACGCGCCGCGGGCTTCGGGGCGGAGGCTCAGGCCTCGCGCTGGTCGGCCTTCAGGGTGCCGCTGGCCAGCAGGTACTGGGCGATGATGTACGTCGCCATGATCCAGAACTGATGCCCCGGCAGCTCCCGCCACTTCGCCAGCTGGGTGGCGATCAGCGTGTCCGAGAGCAGGAACAGCGCTCCGCCGAGTCCGGTGCGCCAGCCCAGCCCCGCCGAGGTGACGGCGGTCGAGGCCAGCAGCAGGCTGTAGCCCGCCACCGGCACCTGGAGGTCCCCGAGGTCTGGCCAGAGCTGCCCGATCATGCCGGCCCACGCCCCCGCGTAGGCGGCCGCCACCAGGAGGGCGCGCTTGCGGTCGGTGAGCGCCCCCTGGCGTACGAACATCGTGACGTAGCAGACGTGCGCCGCCGCGAAGGAGCCCATTCCGGCCAGGAACGCCGTGTCGTTCTTCAGCTGGAGCAGCACGTCCCCGCCCGCGCTCAGCAGCAGCGCCGGCGCCAGCAGCTTCGGCGCCTCGCGGTCCGCGGCCGTCGCCGCCGAGACGCTGTGTGCGGCCAGCAGGGGCATCAGGGCGGGCTTGGTGGCGTTGCGGAGCACCGAGGCGCCGGAGAGGATCGCGCCCAGGTGCGCCGCCGAGGTGGCCGCGAAGCCGCCCAGCAGGCCGGTGGTGGAGCGTAGGCGCCCGCCGAGGACGGCTCGGGTGGTCGTACTGATGCTCATACGGCTGCTGACCTCCGGGGATGAGGGATGAGGGGTGAGGCGGGACGGCGGAACGGGCCTCGCGCTCGAACCCTAGGCGACGGCCCGGCACGGCGGTAGACCGGGTTACCGGTGCGTAACCCCGGCGGGGAGCGGCGGATGACGTCCCGGCGGGGCTGCCCCGGGGCCGCCGGCGGTGTAGCGGAGGGCGGGCGGCCACTTGGCCGGGATGTCCGCCCGGGGTCCGGTTGCTGCCGACGGGTGACCCGGCCACCGTCTAGTCTGGTTCCCGACATGGAGCAGCAGGAGTACGCGGCCTCCGCCACCCGGGTGGCGGACGGCAGGCCGGACGGACGCACGGGCGGAACGGGGCGGGGGACCACCGACGCCGTCCTCGCCGTACCCGCCCCCGCTGCCGCGCCCGCCGCCTCCCGCGCGACCGTCACGCCGTCCGTCCCCGCTCCCGGCAGCCGGTCTGACGGCCCGAAGGGCCAGGCCGCGGCGCCCGAGGCCACGGTGGTGGAGGCTTCGGTGGCGGAGGTCTCGGCGGAGCGGGTCTGGACGGAACTGGGGCTGTCGCCGGATCCGGGGCTGCTGCGGCTCGCGCACTGGTTCGCCGCCGCCGACCCCGGCACCGCCGACGACCTCTGCACCGCGTCCTTCGGCCTCTACCCCGCCCGCCACTTCGGCCTCCCGGCCGACGCGGCGGCCGACGCCGACATCAGCTGGTGGCACGGCCCCACCGCGCACGCCGCCGCCGGGCGGCGCGTGCGCGAGGCCCGCCCGGTGCGGGGCCTGCGCCGGGCCCGCCGGGACCCCGCCGCGCTGCCCGTCGTGCGCTCAGGCGCCAAGCCCGGCACGCCCGGCAGGCACCGCAAGCCCGAGCGGACCCGGCCGCTGCCCGGAGTGCAGGATCGTTCCGCCCAGGAGAGCGAGCTTCAAGAGCGCGAGGTCCAGGAGTGCGGCGCGCAGGACCGTCTCACACAACTGGGCGAAGCCCAGCCGTGCGAGACCCAGCCGTGCGAAACCCACGTGCCTGACGCCCGCGTGCGCGACGCCCAGGGCCGGCCGTGCCCCGACGACGCCGCCGAACGCCGCATCGCCGCCCGGCTGCTGCTCGCCCACCCGCTCGTCACCGCCTCCGGCCCGCACGCCGACGGCTTCCCGCTGATCCGGCGTCACCGCGACTGGCTCACCGAGCGCTTCGACACCCTGCTCGGCTACCGCCTCGTCGTCGGCCCCTGGCACGCCCGCCTCTACAAGGCCGGCCTCGGCCCCGGCGCCGCCCGCCGACTCCAGCACCCCGGCACCGGCACCCCGTTCACCCCCGCCGGCTACGCCCAGCTCGCCCTCGCGCTCGCCCTGCTCGTCGACGCCCCCGAGCAACTCCCGTACCGGCGGCTGCTCGACGCCATGCGCGCCGCCGCGCCCGACCTGC